>NZ_BSPX01000019.1:0-62542 GCF_030161255.1 Zoogloea oryzae | reverse complement strand
GACATTACCGATTACATCGTCGGGTTCTACAACAACGTCCGTCTGCACTCGACGCTGGGCTACCTGCCGCCCACGGCCTATGAACGGAAAACCGCAGCACAGCACCCTATCGAGGTGCCCGGTATTACTTGACCACTACAAGGAAGTCTGTTTGTCTGTTCCTGCCTTCCTGAGGCGCAGTGCATTTCCGACCACACTGGCCGATGAAAAACTCATCGCCAAGGCGGCAATCATCGGCGAGAGGACCAATCCATACGCTGGATAGAGGGCGCCAGCTGCAATCGGGACACCGAGGGCGTTGTAGAGAAACGCGAAGGCCAGGTTCTGACACATGTTGCGGACCGTAGCGACTGACTGTACCGGATCGACACGCTGATCGTGGACAAGACTGGCACCCTGACCGAAGGGCGTCCTGCGTTCGAGGGCGCCATTGGTGTCCATCGTTGCACCGTCAGGCCGCTGCCTTTATTTCGATCTAAAAAAGGGAAACCTGTCTAAGAATGCTCGACACAGCTGATTTGCGCGAGTAATCCACCGGTCGCGCCTCCTCTTGAGTAGTTTAGTGCGAATGCCCCGAATGGGTGTGCCCTCTGCCATCATCAGGATCAAATCCAGCGCTGGCGCATCCCCCCAAAAGAAGCAGCATGGCCGCAGCCATGGCGATTGCGATGTTCTTCATCAGTACCCCCTATCTTTGCGTTAGGTTGACAACAAAATCTGCACTTATTTCCTGCGATCTGCATCAAGAATGATGCGAAGCCAAAATTTTTTGGTATAGCGCTAGGTTTGAATCGACCATTCTTTCAACAGAGAAGCGCTCCCGGACAATATCCTGACCTAGACGTCCCATCATGGAACACCTTCCTGGATTGGAGAGCAACTCTTCTATAGCCTGCGTTAGCGACTTTGAGTCTCCAGGGGGGACAACAAGACCCGTTATTTCGTGCTGAACCATCTCTGGCATTCCACCTACACTCGTAGTGACAACAGGGATTCCGCTTGCCATCGCCTGAAGACCGACATTGGCAAACCCCTCTAGAAGTGCTGGATGGACTAACATGTCACTGGCACGGAGAATTGTGGAGATGTCAGAACGAAAACCCATGAATTGCACACACCCTCCAAGATCAAGCTTACGAACCTGAGCTTCAAGCCTAGAGCGATGGGGTCCGCTTCCTACAACCAGGACACGGATGTCTTTGAATTTATTTCTTAACGAAGGAAGTGCATCCAGCAGGATATGGTGCCCTTTTCTCGGAATAAGTTGCCCGATTACACACAACAACGGAGATGCCGGCAAAACACGTAGGATCTTCCGGGCTTCCCATTTACTCAAGGTCGAGTCATATGCGCTTGCATCAACCGCGCTATGAATCACTGCTATTTTTTCAGAAGGAAAGCCAGCCTCTTTCATTACACTTGAAATTCCGTCAGAGACACATACTATTGCCTTCGGGATTTTTCCAATGCAGAAGCCGTTTAGCATCCCTGCTGAGATAGGATTGTCAACACGCCGAGTTATGATTACATTTGGATGCCCAACCCACTTTGCGGCCAAGGCGCCAAAGATGTCTGCGCCTCGGCGGCTGTGCAAATGTACGATATCGGGTTTTGCCGAGCGGATGATCCTGCTCAGTGTCAGGAGCAACCTTAGGTCGTGATCACCTCCATAACGCACGCCTTGAACATCAAGTCCTTCTCCTGTCGCCGCACGATAAAGCTCACCGTTGTCAGGACAGACAAGGAGGGCAGGCACTCCACGCTCCTCTAAGCCATGGACAAGGTGCTTGGTTTGCATTGCCCCGCCAAGGAGATGCCGGCCCGTTTCCAAGTGTAAAGTTCTGATCGTCATTTTAATTGTCTCTCTGCTGTTTCCGCACACAGCGCGGCGCTATCAGTTTGAGACCCTCTGGCTGACAATCAGGTGAGGCTCGAATTACATTTCAGACATCATTAAGACAGGAAGCTCCTCCTGTATTTATCACGTTTAATCGTAATTTTACTCTTACTTATTCGATAACAGCTTTCTGCTGCTCGCGACGAATGTAGGCGATTATGTGTGCCACGCTGTCTGGCGTAACGAGGGGGATCGGAGGCATGTCCCCAAATTGCCAATGGTGGGAACGAACGCCACTCTTTGCTGCAATCTGAAAAGCCATATCAGAGTGATGGGATGAAAGGTAGATGCGATGAAGGAACGGAGGCCCCTTCGCAGTCCCCTTCAGATCCGACCCATGGCAAACAGCACAGTGGTTATTGAAAAGTGACTTCCCGGCTTGTACGTCTGGTTTAAGTCCAGGGCTTTGTTTTGGTATTTCCCATCCCTGTCCACTAACAGAGATGCTGCTCACTGTCATAACAACTAAAACGAGTTTCTTTATGTAACTCATGCTTATTTCTCAATTCCTCGGCTCAGCCGCCACTGTTTCACCAGTGCGTAGATCGCCGGGATCACCGCCAGAGTCAGCACCGTCGAGGAAATCATCCCGCCAACCATCGGCGCAGCAATGCGGCTCATCACCTCGGAGCCGGTGCCCGTCCCCCACATGATC
This sequence comes from Zoogloea oryzae, assembly GCF_030161255.1. NCBI lineage: Bacteria > Pseudomonadati > Pseudomonadota > Betaproteobacteria > Rhodocyclales > Zoogloeaceae > Zoogloea > Zoogloea oryzae. Next base: position 59,990 of record NZ_BSPX01000019.1, on the reverse strand, counting down.
GGTAAAAGGCCGGCCATGATCGCGACGACGGTCATCATCTTCGGGCGCACGCGCTCGACAGCGCCCTCCATCACCGCTGCGTAGAGGTCACTGACGTTCGGACTGCGGCCACTCTCGCGGCACGTCGCCTTCACGGCTTCCCAGGCGTGATCGAGGTAGATCAGCATCACCACGCCGGTTTCCGCCGCCACGCCAGCCAGCGCGATGAAGCCCACCGCCACCGCCACCGACAGGTTGTAGTCCAGCAGCCACATCAGCCACACGCCACCAACCAGCGCGAAAGGCACCGACAGCATCACGATCAGCGTTTCGGTGAGGCGCCGGAAGTTCAGGTAAAGGAGCAAGAAGATCGTCAGAAGGGTGATCGGGATGACGACCTTCATTTTCTCGATGGCGCGCTCCATGAACTCGAACTGACCGCTCCAGGTGACGTAGTAACCCGGCGGGAACTTGATCTGCTCGGCGACCGCCTTCTTCGCATCGGCCACGTAACCACCGATGTCCCGATCGCGGATGTCCACGAAAATATAGGCCGACAACAAGGCGTTCTCCGTGCGGATGCCCGGGGTGCCTTTCTCTACCTTGACCTTCGCCAACTGCCCCAGCGGCACCATCGTCCCCCCCATGGTTGGCACCAGCACTTCACGGGCGATCTGCTGTGGGTCGGAACGCAGCTCACGCGGGTAGCGTACCGTCACGCCGAAGCGCTCACGGCCCTCAACGGTGGTGGTCACCATCTCACCGCCGAGCGCGCTGCCGATCACATCCTGCAACTCGCCAACGGAAAGACCGTAGCGGGCCAGCTGTTCCCGGTCGGGCTCGATGTTGAGGTAGAAGCCACCGGTGATGCGCTCGGCAAAGGCACTGGTGGTGCCGGGCACCGTTTTGACGACCGCCTCGATCTCCTTAGCCAGTTTCTCCATTTCACCGAGATCCTTGCCGAAGACCTTGATGCCGATCGGCGTACGGATGCCGGTGGACAGCATGTCGGTGCGGGCCTTGATCGGCATCGTCCAGGCATTGGCCACACCCGGGAACTGCAGCGCCTTATCCATTTCAGAGATCAACTTGTCGGTCGTCATGCCGGGACGCCATTCGGTTTGCGGCTTGAGGTTGATGACCGTCTCGAACATCTCGGTCGGCGCCGGGTCGGTGGCGGTATTGGCACGGCCGGCCTTGCCAAAGACTGATTCGACTTCCGGAAAGCTCTTGATGATCTTGTCCTGGGTCTGCATCAGCTCGGCAGCCTTGGTGATCGACATGCCCGGCAGGGACGCCGGCATATAGAGCAAAGTACCTTCGTTGAGGGTCGGCATAAACTCGGAGCCAAGGCGGGACGCGGGATAGACCGATATAGCCAGGACGATCACCGCGAGGACGATGGTCAGCTTCTTCCAGCGCATCACGGCGGCGATGATCGGCCGGTACACCCAGATCAGAACCCGGTTCACCGGGTTCTTTGCCTCCGGCATGATCTTGCCGCGGATGAACAGCAGCATCAGTACCGGCACCAGTGTCACCGACAGAATCGCCGCGCCGGCCATCGAAAAGGTCTTGGTGTAGGCCAGCGGCGAGAACATCCGCCCTTCCTGTCCTTCCAGGCTGAAGACTGGCAGGAAGGAAACAGTGATGATCAGGAGTGAGAAGAACAGCGCCGGCCCCACTTCCTTGCAGGCGGCCAGCATCGCCTCAAAGCGCTCCGCCGCCGAATGCCCTTCCGGCAGGCGCTCCAGGTGCTTGTGGGCATTCTCGATCATCACGATGGCCGCATCGATCATCGCGCCGATGGCAATGGCGATGCCCCCCAGACTCATCAGGTTGGAGTTCATGCCGAGCAGACGCATGGCGATGAAGGCCATCAGCACCCCCACCGGCAGCATCAGGATCGCCACCAGCGCGCTCCTCACATGCATCAGGAAGACGATGCAGACCAGCGCAACGATGATGGACTCCTCGATGAGGGTGCCCTTCAGGGTTTCAATGGCCCGGTGGATCAGCTCGGAGCGGTCATACACTGTCTGTACCGTCACGCCCTCCGGCAGGCCGGGACCGATCTCGGCGATCTTGTCCTTCAGGTTGTGGATGACCTCCAGCGCATTCTGGCCATAGCGGGCCATGGCAATTCCCGCGACGACTTCCCCTTCACCATTCAGTTCGGTCAGGCCGCGCCGTTCGTCCGGCGCCAGTTCCACCCGGGCGATGTCGCGGATCAGCACTGGCGTGCCCTTGTCGGCCTTGACCACCAGGAGTTCGATATCGTCCTTGCCGCGCAGGTAGCCCTTGCCGCGCACCATGTACTCGGTCTCGGCCATTTCCACCACGCGGCCACCCACATCCCGATTGGAGTCGCGAATCACCTGAGCGATCTTCATCAGAGGAATGCCGTAGGCGCGCAGCTTCACCGGATCGACAGTGACCTGGTAGGTCTGCACGAAGCCGCCTATCGAAGCGACTTCCGCCACCCCGTGGGCCTTGGCGAGCTGGTAGCGCACGTACCAGTCCTGAATGGTGCGCAGTTCGGCGAGGGTCTTGTCCTTGGCCAGCAGCGCGTACTGATACACCCAGCCGACGCCGGTGGCGTCCGGCCCGATCTGCGGTGTCACCCCCTTGGGCATGCGGCCGGAAGCGAAATTGAGATATTCCAGCACCCGCGAGCGCGCCCAGTAGATGTCAGTGCCATCCTCGAAGATGATGTAGACGAAGGACGCCCCGAAGAACGAGAAGCCGCGCACCACCTTGGACTTGGGCACCGACAGCATCGCCGTGGTGAGCGGATAGGTGACCTGGTCCTCGACCACCTGCGGCGCCTGGCCGGGGTATTCGGTGTAGACGATGACTTGCACGTCGGACAGATCGGGCAGCGCGTCGATGGGGGTGCGCAGCACCGCAAACACCCCGGCGGCGAGAATGAAAAGCGTGGCGAGCAGAACCAGGAAGCGGTTCCGGCCCGACCAGTCGATGATCCTGGCAAGCATGATGTGTCCTGTCAGTGGCCTGCGTGAGGGTTGGCTGCAGGCACCGGCGTTGCCGCCTTGCTGGCAGGCACAGCCGAGGTGATGACCCATTCACCGGGCTGACGCTCGACGAACTCGACATCGACCTTGGCACCCGGCTTCAAGGTCTGCAGCAGCGATGGATTGGCCACCTTGAACTCCATGGTCATCGCCGGCCACTTCAGGCTGGCGACCGGGCCGTGACTCAGGCTGACCGTACCGGCTTTGGCGTCCACCTCATCGACCGATCCTTCGGCACGATGACCCGCTGTCTTGGGTGCAAGTGCCGCCTTGTCGCCGTCCTTTTCGGATTTCGGTGCAGCGCCATGGCCGGAGTGTCCAAAGCCTCCGACCGCTGCCTTCAGGTTGCTTTCCGCATCGATGAGGAAGTTCGCCGCGACCACCACCTCTTCGCCAGCCTTCACGCCACTGAGCACTTCCAGATGGGTATCGCTTCGGGCACCCAGCTTGACCTCACGGGGCTCGAAACGTCCTTCGCCTCGGGCAATGAGGACGATCTGACGTGTTCCACTGTCGATCACGGCCGAGGCCGGCACCGTGACCACTTGTCCCTTGCCCCCCACTGGCACCTCAACCTGGGCGAACATCGCGGGCTTCAGGAGCTGGCCCGGATTGGCCAGTTCGACCCGCACCGGCACCGTTCGCGTTTCCGCATTGAGGGTCGGATAGACATAGGTCACGCGGCCCTCGAAGACCTTGTCCGGGTAGGCATTGATGCGCACCTTTGCAACGGCCCCCGTACGCACCTGAGCGATGTCCTGTTCGAACACGTCGGCGACAACCCACACCGACGACAGGTCGGCCACCTGATACAAGGTGTCGCCCGGCATGAAGCGCATGCCTTGCAAAGCCTTCTTCTCGGTGACGACGCCGGAAACCGGGGAGCGGAAGGTCAGCGTGCGCTTGGATGCACCGGATTTCGCCAAGGCACGGATCTGCTCCTCGGAGATGTCCCAGTTCCTGAGGCGTAGCAAGCTCGATTCGGCCAGTTGCTGCATGCCACTCCGGGCTTCGCTGCCGGCATCTTTCAAAGCGTCGACTCCCTGGGCGGCGATGGTGTATTCACGCTGGGCGGAGACCAGTTCCGGGCTGTACACCTCGAAGAGCGGCTGGCCCTTGGCGACCGGCTGGCCGGTGACGTTCACGTGCAGGCGCTCCACGTAGCCTTCGAACTTCGGGGAAATGGCAAAGCTGCGCCGCTCATCGATCTCGATCCGGCCGGCAGCGCGCACCTGCTTGTCGAGGGCGCGCAGTTCCGCTGCCTCGGTACGCACGCCAAGCTTTTGCACTTTCTCGGTACTGATCTTGATCGAGTTGGCTGCCGGGGGCTCGTCCGCCTCCCCTTCGTAGACCGGGACGTAGTCCATCCCCATCGGATCCTTCTTGGGCATCGGCGAGGTGTCCGGCAAGCCCATCGGGTTGCGGTAGTAGAGGAGCTTGCGCTCCTTTTTCATGCCTTCAACAGATGTCGTCGCAACAGCCACAGAGGGCTCCGGGTGGCCGGCCACCGGCCGCTGGCCCAGCCAGTAGCCACCACCGGCAGCCAGGGCGACCGAGAGGCCGATCACAATACCTGCGCCTGTTTTCATAGATCTTCTCCGAGGATTCGTTCGATTTCCGCAAGACGCAGCTGGGCTTCCGCCTGGGCCTTGATGCGGCCCTGCCGGGCCTGGCGAATCTGCCGCTGGGCGTCGAGCAGCGTCGCAAAATCCACCTTGCCGGTTTCGTAACCGGCCAGCGCGGCCTTGAAAGTCAGTTCGGACTGCGGCAACAGGCTGGTTGCGGCAAGGGTTTCGGTTCGCCGCGCAGCATCGAAGCCGGACAGGTTCTCAGCCAGTTCGCCCAAGACCTGATTGGCGGTCGCGTCGCGACGGGCTTGCGCGGCCGACAGCATGGCTTCCGACTCGCGCTCCTGGGCCCGGCGGGAACCCTGCTGCAGGGGCAGGTTCAGTTCGACCATCAGCTCCCATTCCTTCACGGAGCCCTGGTACTGGATCGGCGAGACACCCAGCGTGAAGTCGGGGTAGCGGTTTTTGTAAGTCAGTTCGCGATTCTTCTCGGCCGAGCGGATCCGGGCCTCTTCGGCAAAGAGCTGCGGGTTCTTTGTCCGCACACGCTCCTCAAGAGCCCGCGGGTCGAGCTGGGCCGGGGCTGGCAGCGTTCTCAGCCGCTCTGGCACTGCAAGTGGGGACGCGCTGGGCCTTGCAAGGAGGGCATTCAGCCGCGCCTGCCATTGCCGGCGCTCATTCTCCAGGGCAACCAACTCACTCTTCATGCCGGTCTGCTCCACCTGCGCCCGAATCACGTCCTGCTGGGCGGCCAGCCCTCCGGCGTAGCGCACCTGGGCGATCTTCTCCAGGCGCGTCATCAGGTCGAGGATTTCGCGGGTCAATTGCTCGTTGCGATGGACGTACTGGAGCTGCGAGTAAGCGGTCTTGATGCGGGCGGCGAGCTCCGCCCAAGTGCCGCTGGCGCGTCCGTCGGCGCCACGCGCGTCGAGTTCGGCGATCTCCCGCTTGAGATCCCGCTTGCCGAGCCACGGCACGTCCTGCATCAACAGGTAACGCGTGCTGCCGACCCGGGCCGGCGCCAGGGTGGGGCTCTGGTCACCCATGCGGGTGATGTCACGCAGTTCGGTACGAAACTTCGGGTCCGGCAAGGCGCCGGCCGGCGTGACCCGCTCGGCGGCGGCTTCAGCCTCGTAACGCATCGAGGCGTATTCAGGATTGCGGCTGCGGGCGAAGTCCAGCAGCGACTCGACGTTGGCACCAAGCGGGACGTCCTGGGCATGCGCAACCAGACTGAATGCCCCCAGCAGCACGGCGTACAACCAAATTGCGCGCGGTTTCGTACGCATCTTCATTGATGACTCCCTGAATATTGTCGGACTCTGGCAAGTGAAGCCACTTCACCAGAAAGCCGTCACGTCTTACGTCGCCCCTTGCGCTCACGCGACGGCGCCTTGGCGATTCTCTTCGACTCCGGGTCGGGCCGCTTCCTGAGAAGCCAGAACCACAGCACGCCCAGCAAAAGCCCGGCGGCGCCACTAATCATGAGCAACCCGGTCAGTTGCTCATGATTGAGAATCGATATGTCGACCCGATGCATGGCAACACGAACAACTCAGTTGCGCTCCAGATGCACCACGGTCATCGCACCGTTGATCTGATCAGCCATAAAGCGGACCTTGTCACCGGCCTTCACCTGATCCAGCCAGGCCGCATCCTTGACGCGGAACACCATGGTCATCGCCGGCATGCCGTTGGGCAGCGGGCCATGGGACAGGGTGAGCTTGCCGGCGGACTTGTCCACCTTCTTCACCAGGCCATCGGTCATTTGCGACGAGGCTGCGCCATGCCCGGCATGGGTTTCAGCAGGGCCGGGGTATTCGTTGTCAGCTAACGCCGGCGCGGAGAATGCGGCAACGAAAACTGCAGCAAGGGTGATGAACGAGGCTTTCATGGAAATTTCCTTCAGGAGAGGTATCGGAATTCAGTGACGGGCAAACACGCTGGTCGAACCATCCGCTTTGACGAGCAGCGTTTCGTAGGGCATTGGCTTGGCGCTCTCCATGCCGGGGGAGCCCGGCGGCATGGAGGGAACGGCCAAGCCAACGGCCTTGGGCTTCTCTTTCAGCAGGCGCTGGACATCCGCCGCCGGGACATGCCCCTCGATGAGGTAGTTGCCGACCTTGGCCGTGTGGCACGAGCCGTAAGCGTCCGGCATGCCGAGCTTCTTGCGCTGTCCCGGAACGTCTTCCACCTCATGCGTCTTCACGTCAAAGCCCTGGGCGCGCATGTGTTCCGCCCATTTCCCGCAGCAACCGCAATACGGGCTCTTGTACACATCGACCTGAGCCCCAGCCAGGGCGGTGCCCGCCATCAGGCCCAGAACGGACGACAAGATCAGCGTCTGCAGTTTCATGGCGATTCCTTTGGTGATTGGGATGGCTCATTCTGGCAAATGCACTCCGACGGGAAGCTGTCCTGAAAATTACTTTTCTGTAATCTTCAAGCGGAGGCGCTGAAATCCTAGTGCGTATGCTTGAACCCGGGCGGATGGGTGTGCCCCTTTTTCTCCACGGCTACGGGAGGGACGGGCTCATCCTTTGCAGGGTCGCCATGAGCGTCATGGGCATCAAGCCCACCGTGACTGTGTCCCTCGCTGGATGCCACAAGCGCCGTATAGTCGGTCGCAGTCAGCCCTGGCAGCCTCTGGAGGAAGGCGACCAGATCCCAGATCGCTTCATCCTCCATCCCGCCCTTGGACCAGGCCGGCATGCCGGAGGCCTTGATCCCGTGCTTGATGATCCAGAACTGACGGGCCTGGGCGAATTGGGGGTCGAGCACCGCTTCGGGATTGGCAGTCAGCTTGGGCGGTGTCGGATAGAGTCCCTTGCGGATCTCTGAATCTTCAGCCTCTGGGGACAAGTGGCATCCCACACACATCGCGTCGTAGTTACCCGAGCCCCGGCGAACCCGTTCCGGATTGGCCAGATTGATGGGCGGCTTGATCTCGCTTGCCCGTACGGCAATGGAGCGCTCACGGGCAAATTCGAGCAAACGATAGGTCAGCGGGTGATGGGGCGCGTCGGCGGCGACGTTGATGGCGCCAGCGTAAAGAAGGACGGCCCCTGAAGCCGCACCCACGGCAGCCAGAACCGCCAGGGTGATCAGGGTCTTGTTCATGATGGGGTTCCTCGGTGCTTGTTATCGTGAGTGGCGCTCAGTGACCGGAGTGCGGACCAGGCTTTCGGACCTGCACGTCGGTGGCGGCGGGCTTGCCCTTCGCCGGCATGGATTGCCCCCCCTGGGTTTTTACGCGCGGCGGCTCAGCGGCTGGCCCGGTCCATTCATAGGCACGGGTGCCGGGAGGCTGCTTGTACCAGCCGGGGTCAGCGTAATCACCAGCCTTCTGCTCGGCACGCACCTTCAGTACGGTGAACATGCCCCCCATCTCCACCGCGCCATAGGGGCCTTGGCCTGTCATCATCGGAAGCGTGTTGTCCGGCAGCGGCATCTCCATTTCACCCATGTCGGCCATGCCGCGCTCTCCCATGACCATGTAGTCGGGAATGAGATCGGTGATCTGCTTGGCGGCTTCCCGGTGATCAACCCCGATCATTGTCGGCACGTCATGGCCCATCGCATTCATCGTGTGGTGGCTCTTGTGGCAATGGAAAGCCCAGTCACCCGCTTCGTTGGCGATGAACTCGACTTGGCGCATCTGCCCGACGGCGATGTCGGTCGTCACCTCCGGCCAGCGCGACCCCTTCGGTGTCGGGCCACCGTCGGTGCCGGTGACCGTGAATTCGTGGCCATGCAGGTGAATCGGATGATTCGTCATCGTCAGGTTGCCGACGCGGATACGGACCCGGTCGTTCTGGCGCACATTGAGGGAGTCGATGCCCGGAAAAGCCCGGCTGTTGAAAGTCCACAGGTTGAAATCGAGCATCGTGTTCACCTTCGGTGTATAGCTGCCGGGATCGATGTCATAGGCGTTCAGGAGGAAGCAGAAATCCCGGTCCACCTCGTCGATGAGGGGGTGCCGGTCCTTCGGATGGGTGACCCAGAAGCCCATCATGCCCATCGCCATCTGGGTCATCTCGTCGGCATGGGGGTGATACATGAAGGTGCCTGGCCGGCGTGCCACGAACTCGTAGACAAAGGTCTTGCCCGGTGGAATCTGCGGCTGGGTGAGTCCGCCGACACCATCCATTCCGCTGGGCAGACGTTGCCCGTGCCAATGAATGGTGGTGTGCTCAGGCAGGCGGTTGGTGACGAAGATGCGCACCCGGTCGCCTTCGACCACTTCGATCGTCGGGCCGGGGCTTTGTCCGTTGTAACCCCACAGGTGGGCATTCATGCCGGGAGCGATCTCCCGCACAACCGGCTCGGCCACCAGGTGAAACTCCTTGACGCCCTTGTTCATGCGCCACGGCAGGGTCCAGCCGTTGAGGGTGACCACCGGGTTATAGGGCCGACCGGCGCCGGTGACGCCTCGCGGGAGATGCGGAGGCGCCGTGTTCGGATCCTCCTTCAGGATCAGCTCAGGAAGTGCTGCCATGGCGACGGGACTGACCGAGGCCGCGGCCACGGCACCGCCGGTCAGGCCCAGGCTTTGGATGAATGCACGACGGGATGTCATCGGGTGTCCTTTCGGTTCAGTGATCCGGACGGCCGGTGCTGGCCGGAGCGGTACGTGAGGCGGCGGCCAGGGAGGGCTTGCCGATCAGGGCCATTTGTAGATCACTCTGGGCAATCCAGTAGTCACGCAGGGACTCGATATAGCTGTTCACACTGGTGATCTGGGAGCGGGCGTCGGCAAGCAGCTCGAAGACCCCGATCAGCATGCCGTTGTAGCGCAGCAGGTTCTCTTCGGCGATCCGCTTGTTGAGCGGCACGATTTCGTCCCGGTAGTGCTTTGCAATGTCGAAGCTGTTGCGATACGCCGAGTAGGCTTCGCGGACTTCCGAACGGGCGTTGATGGCGGCTTCGGCCGCACGTTCAACGGCCTGGCCATAGATCGCCTCCGCCTTGGCAACCTTGCTGCCGCCAAAGTCGAAGATCGGAAGCTCGAAACTCACTTCGTAGCCGCGTTTGTAGCCGCTATCCCGCGCGCCCTCCAGGACACGCGCCGGCCCGAACTCCAGCACGTTGATGAAGCGCGTGGCCTGGGTGAGGCCAAGGTTCCTGGCCAGTGCCTCGGTTTCGAGACGGACCGCCTGAAGATCGAGGCGCTGATCCAGTGCCGTTTGCTCGACAGCCGGCAGTTCGTCGGGCAACTTGGGCAGATCGGGCAGGCGCTCGGGGAGTCGAATCGCCTGGGGTGATGGCAAGCCCAGCAGCTTGGTCAGCCGCTCCCGCGCCGCAATGCTGGCTTGCTCGGCCCGAGCCAGATCGAGGGCCGCGGACGCATAGAAACCTTGCTCGCGCGCCTGCTGAAGCCGGTTGAAGTTACCGACTTCCGCCATCTTGCGGGCCAGGCCAGCGCCGGCTTCCGCCGCCTGCTTTACTTTTCGGAGGTAACGGACCGACTCTTCGGCCGCGATGGCACCAAAGTAGGCCTTGCGCGTCTCGGAGGCCAGCCTCGCCACCTCCAGCGCCGTCATGCGCTGGGTCTGGGCGAAGTTGCGTTTCTCGACCTCCACGGCAAGCGGCATGGTGATCAGCGCGAACAGGTTGAAGGTCAGCACCTGTTCAATCTTGAATTCGCGTACCCCATTCTCGGCGCGGCTGGTACGAAGCATCGAAAAATGGGGGTTCGGCAGGCGCCCGGCCTGGACCATCTCGGCTTCGCTGATCCCAAGATCGTAGAATGCGGCGCGGAGTCCCCGGTTATTGTAAATGGCGACCTGAACAGCATCCTCAGCGGCCAGGGGCTTGGCCAGCAGCTCGGTCACACGTGTATCGACCTCCTTGCGGGCCTCGTCGCTCCTGGCCCATTGGGCATCGGCACCGATACGGGCGCGGGTCGTTTCCCGCACGGTGTCGAAGCCTCCGTCCGGGGAGAAACTGGCACAGCCACTCAGGACCAGCGTACCAAGGACCAGGGCGGTCAGGCCCTTGATGGCGCGGGAGTGTCGTGGAGATAGGGTTGAGCGCACGGCGAACTCCTAATGGTGATGATCAGCAGGGGGCCTCGCTGAGGCCGGCGGCGTCGCTCCGCTTTCCTTTTGCAAAGCCCCATCGGTGTTGGCAGGTGCCATATGGCCTGCATGCATGCCGCCTGTACGCTGAACACCATCATTGGCCGCTCGCCATGCGCCAACGGGGGCTTCCGACCAGGCACGATAATCGGACAAGGAAGACGCATGAGGGGAAGTCCTGGAGGCAGGCTCCAAGGTGGGCGGCTCAGCAGCCAGGACGCTTTTCGTCAAGGCCAGTGCCAGCAGTCCGAGCAGGGTTGATCGCATCGGTCGTCTCCATGGGGTCAAAAGGGGGCCTCGGGAATCTGGTGTTCCCATGGCGAGCAGTGTGCGGTGCAAAAACCGACAGGAGACTGACCCGGGAATTACATCTTTGTAATCTTGGGAAGAATGGAGGTGGCTTGCGCCAAACTAATGCTGCCAAATGGAGAATGCTGCGAGGAAGACCATGAAAATACTGATCGTCGAGGATGAACCCAAAACAGGGGACTACCTCAAGCAAGGGCTGGTTGAAGCCGGCTTCAATGTGGACCTGGTCCGGGACGGCATGGACGGACTGCACTTCGGGATGACCGAAGCTTACGACCTCATCGTGCTCGACGTGATGCTGCCGGGGCTCGATGGTTGGCGCGTCCTGCAGGCCCTGCGCAAGGCCGGCAAGGAGATGCCCGTCCTGTTTCTGACCGCCAAAGACAGCGTGGATGACCGAGTCAAGGGGCTGGAGCTAGGGGCCGACGACTATCTGGTCAAACCCTTCGCCTTCTCGGAGTTACTGGCTCGCGTTCGAACCCTCCTGCGCCGGGGGGCCAAGAACAAGGAAGTCGACGCCTTGCATGCGGCAGATCTGGAGCTGGACCTCCTGCGCCGCCGCGTCACGCGGGCGGGCAAGCGGATCGACCTGACCGCCAAGGAGTTTGCACTCCTTGAACTCCTGCTGCGCCGGCGCGGTGAAGTGCTGCCGCGCTCCCTGATCGCCTCCCAGGTGTGGGACATGAATTTCGACAGCGACACCAATGTGATCGAGGTGGCGGTGCGCCGCCTGCGGGCCAAGATCGACGACGGTTTTGAACCCAAGCTGATTCGCACCGTGCGTGGCATGGGCTATGTGCTGGAAGAACAGGAGGACGAATAGTGCGCCCTGTCCGCCGCAAGTCGCTGACCTTCCGCCTGACCGTGCTGTTCGCGGCGGCATCAACCGTGGTGTTGCTGGTACTAGGTTTGATTGTGGCTGAGTCCGTCGAACACCACTTCGAAGAGCAGGACATGGAGGCCCTGACCGGCAAACTCGAATTGATTCGCCATGCCTTGGCCAAGGTTCATTCGTCAAAGGATCTGGCAGCCATTCCGCAGCAGATGGACGACTCCTTGATCGGCCATCATGGCTTGGTCGTGGCAGTAAAGGGGCCGGATGGTCGCACCCTGTTCGCCACCGAGGACGCCCCTTTCCCCCAGCGCTTACTGGATCGGGTCAAAACACCTGAGGCTGAGCGCCCCTACGTGTGGCAAGTCGATGACCAGTTGTCCTTCCGGGGTATCGTGGCCGAAGCACCAACCGGAGTTCAGGCGTGGCCGCCCGCCGTAGTCGCCGTCGCGACGGACATTTCCCATCACCGGAGCTTCATGGACTCATTCATGAAGACCCTCTGGCTCGTGGTCATTGGGGGCACCTTGGCGACCGGACTACTCGGTTGGTTTGCTGCCCGTCGAGGCCTGGCGCCACTTCGCGAGATGAAGCGAAGAGCGACGGAAGTCAGCGCCCAACGTCTTGACCAGCGTTTACCTGTGGATGCCGTACCCGTCGAACTGGCTGAGTTGGCCGAATCCCTCAACGACATGCTGGCCCGGCTGGAGGAGTCGTTCAAGCGACTCTCGGATTTTTCATCAGACCTGGCTCACGAACTCCGGACCCCAGTCAGCAACCTGGTGACGCAAACCCAGGTTGCCCTCTCCAAGACCCGAAGCTCCACCGAGTACCGGGAGGTGCTGGAGTCCAATTGCGAGGAGTTCGAGCGTCTGTCGCGGATGATTTCGGACATGCTATTTTTGGCCAAATCGGAGAACGGCCTGATCGTACCGGGCCAGGAAAGCTTTGATCTGGCGGACGAGGTCACTGCCCTGTTCGATTTCTACGGCGCCCTGGCTGAAGAGAACGGCGTCACGCTACGGCTTGAGGGCTCAGGACTGGTGACCGGAGACAGGCTGATGCTCCGGCGGGCCATCGGCAATCTGCTGTCCAACGCACTTCGCTACACCCCGGTTGGAGGACGCATTGTCGTGACGGTCAGCGTCGTACGAGACAGTGCGGACGCCGATACAATCCACCTCGCTGTCGAGAACACCGGGGAACCCATCCCGCCGGAACATCTGTCGCGTCTCTTCGACCGCTTCTATCGCGTGGATGCATCCCGCCGCCACTCTGGCGATGGCGCCGGGCTGGGCCTTGCCATCACTCGTTCAATCCTGCGATCTCACGGAGGCGACATCGAGGGACGGACGGGGGAAGGAAGCAACATCTTCGAGATGTGGATACCGACATTGATCGTCACGCCCCGCAGCACGGACTGACCCGTTTGCAAGCTCACAGCCATGATCTGCTCAAATGCGCTCACTTCCCCAAATGACTCGTTGCTTCAAGCAACGAGCCGTCGCTTGGAGTATCTCGGCCTTCATACACTCCGGGCGACATCCACTGGCGACACCGAGGCGGTTTCTGCCTTATTTGCCCAGTTCATCAACTGTACGTATCGCAGCTATGCATTGGAGGAGCGCTGGCTCAGCGCCTGGACTCCCCTCGATCGGGAAGCTCATGTCCGGGAACACACGCACCTGATCGAACTGACCACCGAGCTATACATGAACTTCATGGCGGATGACCGGCTTACCTGCGCCTCAATACGTCGTGCGCTTGAGGAGGCTTTCTTGCCGCACATCTTCATCAGGGATCGTGCGCTCTTGCCGTGCCACCACACAGTCTCGCCATGATTGCTGGAATGTACGGATTGCGTATATTCTCTTTTCTGTTCTAGTATCTCAATGCCTTCCCTTCGCATGGAAGGCGTTCCTACGTACAGACCCTATGCCATGAAGCAACCTGCTCGCAGCCTTCTCTTGAAGAAACACGCTTCGTCCCTCAAGGCCAAGAAGCGGCTTGTCGTGTCCGTTGAGTCTGTCCGGCCGACACCAGCGGTTCAGGAGCGCGCGGAGCAGTTGGCCGCTGCCGCTCGGCGTGCCAAGGAAGCACATTTCCTGGACAAGTACCGGGTCGCTTTGCCTGGCTGATGCTGACTGACGAGGGATATGGTTACCTCCCCATCACGAAGGTTGATCCGGCGACTCTCGGTACGTTCTCGTGCGGAAAACCTCGTCTAGACGATTTTCTGACGGCACAGGCACTGACCTTGCACGAAGCCAGACTGGGTTTCACCAATGTGGCTTTTCATCAGCATTTTGAAGGCCCGGTCGGGTATTTCACTCTCGCCAACGACGCGATAAAGCTCAACAACTCCGAGAAGTTCGACTTGGGGGTCTATGAGCACATCGAACTTGCTGCCTTTCCTGCCGTGAAGATTGGGAGACTTGCGGTTCACCAGGACCTGCAGCGTACGGGTGTGGGCGCCGCCTTGATGGCGCTCCTGCTTGGTGACATTCTCAATACGGCAGGCTTGTCCGCCGCACGATTGATCGTTGTCGATGCGGATAACGATGAAGCGGTGCTCGGTTTTTACCGAAAACTCGGCTTTGAAGTCAGCCTGTGAGCAGAAGAAACGGCCAAGAACCACGCCAAGAACGCATTCAGCCAGCCACCATCAAGATGTACCGGGACGTATTCAAAGACCTGTGAGCGAATCAGCTACTCTGGGCAGGTCAGTCAGTCCTCACCGTGTTTTTGCTTTCTTTGGATCACATGCCGCCGGCCGCCGGCATGCGTTGCAGAAAGGTGACTCTCCGATACAGAGGGCCCGGCGACCTCCGTCGCCCCGTGCGACAGCTCGTTCAAGATTCCGCAATCGGCCGCCTGTCGACCGTCCCGGCAACATTCTCGGAGTGTCAGCAGCTGTTTTTCCAACTGCAGCAGCTCGCGTATCCGATCGGCGACGTGATCGATATGGGCATCGAGTAACGTGTTGACGTCCTTGCAACTTTCCAATGGGCGGTCCCTGAAACACAGGAGCATCCGGATTTCGTCCAGTGTCATGTCGAGGGAGCGACACCGCCGAATGAAGGCCAGACGTTCAAGATGAACGGCATCATAGATCCGGTAGTTGCCTTCCGTTCGCGCGGCACGCGGGAGCAGCCCTTCGCGCTCGTAGTAACGAATGGTGTCCACCGGAGTACCTGTCTGCTGGGCGAGCTGACCGATTTTCATTGCAGCCTGAAGCCCCGCATGGGCTCAAAAGTGAATTGACGAAGGCGACCACTTTACCCCCTTGACTCTGGAGTTGCTACAGGGTTTCCAATGGCAACTAATAGGAGATCACCATGAAACCATCGCCCATCAGCCTGCAACCCGAGACTCAGCCCTCATCCTGCGAGTGTAGCGGCACGTGTCACTCCCCCGAGGCGCCCTCCACGAACGTGCCTCTGCAAGCCGACGATACGGAAGGCGGTTTGCTGCTTCGCATTCCGGCAATGGACTGTCCTACGGAGGAGAGTGAGATCCGCCGGGCGGTCGAGCATATCGGCGCGATCGGTGGGCTTCGTTTTGATCTGTCGGCCCGCACCCTGCGCATCGATGCGCCAAATGAAGCGCTGCCAAGCATCATCGACGCCATCCGCAAAGCGGGCTTTGCCGCAGAACTCGTCAAACCGGGTACGCCAGCGGGCACAGATCGCGACGGCATTCCACGTGGTATCGCTATTCTTGCGATGGCGCTCGTCCTGGCGCTGGGCGCAGAAGTCCTAGCTTACCTGATGCCCGAAGTGCTTCTAGCCAAGATTGCCGGGATGGGTTTGGCGGCAACAGCGATCGTGATGGCCGGATTTTCAACCTACAGCAAGGGGCTTGCTGCCCTGTCTCAGGGGCGTCTGAACATCAATGCCCTGATGTCGGTTGCGGTCACAGGTGCCTTCGCCATTGGTCAATGGCCTGAAGCCGCCATGGTGATGGCTTTGTATTCCATTGCAGAGCTGATTGAAGCAAGGTCGGTAGATCGGGCACGGAACGCGATCAAGAGCCTGCTCGCGCTCACGCCGGAAACCGCTGAAGTGAGACAGGCTGATGGCAGTTGGGATGTGCTTGCCTCCCGCGACGTGATGCTTGCTGCAGTCGTCAGGGTCAAGCCTGGCGCACGCATTCCGTTGGATGGCGTCGTGACTGCCGGGAGCAGTGCGGTCAATCAGGCACCGGTGACCGGCGAGAGCCTGCCGGTGGACAAGACCATCGGTGACACGGTCTTTGCCGGGACGATCAACGAATCAGGGCTGTTGGAATTCAGGGTGACGGCTCGATCCACTGAGACCACACTGGCCCGGATCATCCACGCGGTTGAAACCGCTCAAGGCAGCAAGGCGCCTATGCAGCGCTTTGTCGATCGCTTTGCAGCCCTCTACACGCCCGCTGTGTTCGTGATCGCGCTGGCCGTAGCGCTCCTGACCCCGTGGTTGTTGGAGTGGAGCTGGTCTCAAGCGCTTTACAAAGCCTTGGTCCTTCTTGTGATCGCCTGTCCCTGTGCCTTGGTGATTGCAACGCCCGTTACGGTAGTGAGTGGGCTCGCCAGCGCAGCACGTCGGGGGATTTTGATCAAAGGCGGCATCTATCTGGAGGATGCCCGTAAGCTGAAGGTCATTGCTCTCGACAAGACGGGGACGATCACCGAAGGCAAACCGAAGCTGGTCGCAACCGAAATCCTGGATCAGACCGTATCCGAGAAAGTGATTTTGGAGTGGGCCGGCAGCCTGGCAGCCCTCTCCAACCACCCTGTATCAAAAGCCATTTCAACGGCACTGGCGCCGTCCGCCACCGTTGTCGATCACTTCATGGCGCTGCCGGGGCGTGGTGTTCAAGGTCGCATCGGTAACCAAGACCTGATCCTTGGGAATCATCGATTGATCGAGGAACGCAAACTGTGCGGTCCTGCCATCGAAGCTCGCCTCGTCGAACATGAGGCCCAGGGGCGCACGATGACACTCCTGGCCAACGAAAGCGGAGTGCTGGCGATCTTCGCCGTTGCCGACACGATCAAACCTCATGCCCGGGAAGCCATCTCGGCCTTGCATACCCTGGGCGTCAAGGCAGTCATGCTGTCTGGCGACAACCAGGCAACGGCTCAGGCCGTTGCCGCACAGGCTAATGTGGACGATGCACGCGGGAATCTGCTGCCTGACGACAAGCTCAAGGCCATCGAAGCCTTGCAGAAAGAATTTGGCCCCACGGCGATGACCGGTGACGGGATCAACGATGCGCCTGCGTTGGCACGCGCCGATATCGGCATAGCAATGGGGGCTGCGGGGACGGATACCGCCATGGAAGCCGCCGACATCGTGATCATGAACGATGATCTGCGCCGTATTCCTGAAGCCATTCGGCTCTCGCGCACGACGCACAGGGTGCTTTGGCAGAACATCATTCTGGCGCTGGGAATCAAGGCAATCTTCCTGGTTCTGGCTCTGCTAGGCAGTGCCACCATGTGGATGGCCGTGTTTGCTGACATGGGGGCCAGCCTATTGGTGGTCAGCAATGGGCTGCGGCTACTACGCCTTGGTCAACCTGACGATCAACCCACCAAGGTTCACGGCTGAGTTGAAACATCTTCCGGTATACTTTTGAACATGCGTTTTTGGGTTGCCCTCCTTCTGGCTGTATTTATGCCGCTCCAGTTTAGCTGGTCAGCGGTGGGTGCTTATTGCCAGCATGAGACCGGGAAAAATGCCGGCCATTTCGGGCATCACAGTCACGAGCACCAAGCATCGAAAGCGGAAACCTCCAAGCAATCTGATTCCGGTGAAGGTGTCGCCATCGACGGAGACTGTGGGCTGTGCCACTACAGCGCCCTCAAGATTCTCGGTCAGGACACTCGCTGCCTGCCTCGGTGCCCGGTGCCCTCAGCACCGGAATCAACGCCAGCCTTCTTTCGCACCCACATCCCCCCAGGCCCCGAACGGCCAAACTGGTTCGCTGCGCTCTGATTCGGCGCAGCGGCCTGCTTTAGTTTTCACTTAGAGCCCGCCTTCAGGCGGCGCCCGCGCCGGATCTCGTTTGTTTCGTCGTCCTGTCGGTTTCTGCCGACGACTGCACAACAAGGAGATTTCAATGCGCACCCCCGTGCCATTCAGAACCGCATTCCCGCTGCTCGCAGTCCTTTTTGCGACCGCATTCGGTGCTCATGCTCAGGCGCCGACATCACTTTCCACGCAAACCGTTGTACTCAATCAGCTCCCCAGCGAAGCCGCTGGTCCGTTGACGCTTGCCGCCGCGCTCGATCTGGCTCTTCGAGCCAACCCTGACATCACCGTAGCGCTTCGCGAACGCGAGGCCAGTGAAGGTACTGTGATCCAGGGGCGTGCGCGGCCCAATCCGTCCATTGAGTTTCTTGTGGAAGACACCCGCACTACGACGCGCACCACGACCGTACAGATCAACCAGCCCATCGAGCTCGCAGGCAAGCGAAGCGCCCGGATTGCGATCGCCGAGCGTGGCCGAGACATTGCCGACATCGAACTGGCCACTCGCCGTGCTGAGATCCGGGCCGCGCTCGTCAGCGCCTTCTTTGACGTACTTTCGGCGCAAGAGCGGACCCGGCTCGCGAAAGAGACCGTCATCCTTGCTGAGCGGGCCACTGGTGCCGTTTCCAAGCGTGTCATCGCCGGAAAAATCTCTCCCGTCGAGGAGACCAAGGCGCGCGTTGCGGAGGCTGGGGTTCGGGTCGAACTAGCCCAGGCGCAAGGTGAGTTGCGGGTCGCCCGTCAGCGACTGACAGGGCTCTGGGGCAATCCGATTCCACGATTCGAACGTGCAGAGGGAGACGTCGATGCGCTTCCTCCAGTGCCGTCCGTCAACGGTGTCGCGCAGCGGATCGAGGCATCTCCAGTCCTGAGGCGGGCTTCAGTTGAGATCACACGACGCGCTTCGATCACGGCTCTGGAGCGCGCCCGCCGCATTCCTGACCCGACGATCAGTGTAGGGGTGAAACGTGTCGAGGAACTTGGCCGCGACCAACTGCTCGTGGGCGTGTCGATCCCGATTCCCGTCCTCGACAGCAACCGCGGCAACCTCCTCGAAGCCCTCAAGCGGGAAGACAAGGCGCGGGATGAACATACTGCCCTGCGGGTCCGGCTTACTGGTGATGTCCTGCAGGCCCGTGAGCGGCTGAGCAATAGCCGGCTTGAACTCGAATCCCTGCGGCGCGAGGTGCTGCCCGGGGCGCAACTGGCCTACGACAACGCAACCAAGGGCTTTGAGCTGGGCAAATTCAGTTTTCTCGATGTCCTCGATGCCCAGCGGACGCTGTTCCAAGCACGTAACCAATACCTGCGTGCCCTGACCGACAGCCATCGGGCCGCGGCCGAAATCGATCGCCTTCTGGCTGATCGTATCTCTGAATAACGCAAGGAGGATTCCAAGATGAATCTGAAGAACATGACGACCCGGATCAGCCGAAAGCACCTGATCGCCGTAGCCCTCATCATCGCCTTTGGCGGTGTGGCAGGTGGCTTCATTCTGCACGGTGGGCAAGGCGCCTCGGAGAGCGAGAGCCATGCCCACACGGAGGAGCATGGGGATGCAGAGCATCACGGCGCCAAGGCAGACAAAGCACATGCCGAGGATGCCTCGCACGGCGATACCGAGCACCATGCCCAGACAAGCGGCCCGGGAGCGCACGGTGGAACGCTCCTCACAGACGGCACGACCCGTGCCGAGATTCAGCTGGATGAAAGTGCTGGCGAACCTATCATGCGCCTCTGGCTTCTTGACAATGGCAAGCCCGTTGCACCTGGCGCCGTCAAAGCCCACCTCACGCTCACCCGACCGACGGGTGAAGTGGAGCGGATGGAGTTTGTTGTCGACAAGGACAGCCTGAAAACGCGGGGGACGATCGCGGAGCCCCACGTATTCGAGGCCGTTGTCGTCGTCGAGACTGGGTCTCAAACTCGCCGCTTTATGCTCAACCGCGAGGAGGGCAAGGTCGAACTCAGTAACGAGCAGATCAAAGCAGCAGGAGTTGAGATCGATAAAGCCGGCTCAGCCCGGATTCGATCTTCTCTGCAACTTCCCGGTGAGATCCGCTTCAATGAGGATCGTACGGCACACGTCGTTCCCCGGGTCGCCGGGGTGGTTGAGAGTGTGTCTGCCAACCTGGGGCAGATCGTCAAGAAGGGGCAAGTGCTGGCCGTGCTGGCAAGCCCCGCGCTCTCGGAACAACGCAGCGAGTTGATGGCAGCGCAGAAGCGTCTGAGCTTTGCCAGGACGACCTACGAGCGGGAGAGGAAACTGTGGGAGGAGAAGATCTCCGCCGAGCAAGACTACCTGCAGGCGCGACAGGTGCTGCGCGAGGCCGAAATTGCCGTCGCCAACGTTCAGCAGAAGCTCACCGCCATCGGTGCCAGTGTAGATGCCGATGGCGGCCTCAACCGCTATGTGCTGCGTGCCCCCTTCGACGGAATGGTTGTGGAAAAGCACATTGCCTTGGGTGAAGCGGTCAAGGAAGACGGCCAAGTGTTCACGATCTCCGACCTGTCCACCGTGTGGGCGGAAATCAGTGTTCCGGCCAAGGATCTGGCCCGGGTCAGGGTCGGAGAGAAAGTCACTATCAAGGCATCGTCTTTCGACTCTACAGCGACCGGCACTGTGGCCTACGTGGGCGCGCTCATCGGCGAGCAAACCCGCACGGCACGGGCTCGGGTGCTCCTCTCGAACCCTCAGGGAAGCTGGCGTCCTGGCCTCTTCGTCAACGTGGAAGTGATCTCTAGCGAAACCGAAGTGCCGGTCGCCGTGCTTTCTGAGGCCATTCAAAACATGGACGGAAAGAGCGTCGTGTTTGTCCGAGTCGACGGTGGTTTTGTGACGCAGCCCGTTCAGACCGGACGCAGTGATGAAGCGCACACCGAAGTCGTCTCTGGCATCAAGGCGGGTGCGTCCTACGCCGCTGCCGGCAGCTTCGTGCTGAAGGCAGAAATCGGCAAAGGCTCAGCTGAGCACGCGCATTAAGGAAAAGGGGAACGATCATGTTTGAACGCATCATTCGCTTTTCCATCGAGCAGCGCTGGCTCATCCTTCTGGCCGTTTTCGGGATGGCTGCGCTGGGGGTCTTCAGTTACCAGAAGCTTCCCATCGACGCCGTGCCCGACATCACCAATGTCCAGGTCCAGATCAATACCCATGCTCCTGGTTACTCCCCGCTGGAAACCGAGCAGCGGGTGACCTACCCCATCGAAACGGTGATGGCCGGGCTGCCCAACCTGGTCCAGACACGTTCCCTGTCCCGCTACGGTCTGTCTCAGGTAACGGTGATCTTCAAGGATGGGACCGACATCTACTTTGCACGGCAACTGGTGAACGAGCGGATTCAGGACGCCCGGGACAAGCTGCCTGCCGGTATATCTCCGGCCATGGGGCCGATATCGACCGGGCTCGGCGAGATCTACCTGTGGACTGTGGAAGTAAAGGAAGGGGCCAGGAAGCCGGATGGCAGCCCCTACACCCCCATCGACCTGCGGGAGATACAGGACTGGATCATCAAGCCACAACTGCGCAATGTGCCGGGCGTGACGGAAATCAATTCCATTGGCGGCTATGCCAAGGAGTATCAGGTCGCTCCCTTGCCGGAACGTCTGGCGGCCTACGGCATGACACTGCAGGAGATCGTCACGGCGCTGGAGCGCAACAACGGCAACGTCGGGGCCGGCTACATC
Organism: Zoogloea oryzae; assembly: GCF_030161255.1. Taxonomy (NCBI): domain Bacteria; kingdom Pseudomonadati; phylum Pseudomonadota; class Betaproteobacteria; order Rhodocyclales; family Zoogloeaceae; genus Zoogloea; species Zoogloea oryzae. The sequence goes on along the minus strand of NZ_BSPX01000019.1, from coordinate 38,480 downwards.
GAAAAGCGAGGTGAGCAATACCTGGTTCGTGCGCCCGGACAGGTGAAGACCGAAGAGGACATCCGTAACGTCATCGTCGGTACCGCCCAGGGCCAGCCGATCCGCATCCGCGACGTGGCCGAGGTCGGCATTGGCCGTGAGCTGCGCACCGGGGCTGCCACCGACAATGGCCGGGAGGTAGTGCTCGGCACGGTCTTCATGTTGATCGGCCAGAACAGCCGGACGGTCTCCCAGGCCGTGGACAAGAAAATGGAGGAGATCAACCGCAATCTGCCCGCCGGGGTGGAGGCGGTCACCGTCTATGACCGCACCACGCTGGTGGACAAGGCCATTGCCACGGTGAAGAAGAATCTCCTGGAAGGCGCCATTCTCGTCATCGCCATCCTTTTCCTGTTCCTCGGCAACATCCGGGCCGCACTCATCACCGCCTGCATCATCCCGTTGGCGATGCTGTTTACCTTCTCGGGCATGGTAGCCAACAAGGTGAGTGCCAACCTGATGAGTCTCGGTGCGCTCGATTTCGGCATCATCATCGACGGTGCGGTGGTGATCGTCGAGAACTGCGTACGCCGGCTATCCCATGCTCGGGCATCCCTGGGCCGCCCCTTGAACCGGACGGAGCGCTTCCACGAGGTTTTCAAGGCATCCCGTGAGTCGCGTCGAGCGCTGCTTTTCGGGCAACTGATCATCATGGTGGTCTATCTGCCGATCTTTGCCCTGACCGGCGTCGAGGGCAAGATGTTCCATCCGATGGCCTTTACCGTCGTCATCGCGCTCCTGGGCGCGATGATCCTGTCAGTAACCTTCATCCCTGCCGCGGTTGCTCTCTTCATTGGTGACAACGTCTCCGAGAAGGAAAACCGCTTGATGCAGTTGGCCAAGGAAACCTACGCACCCGCGCTCCAGTGGGCCATGAACGCCAAGCCCGTCGTGCTCACGTTTGCCCTCGTGACGGTGATTCTCAGTGGTCTGATCGCTACGCGAATGGGGAGCGAGTTCATTCCGAATCTCAATGAAGGCGATTTCGCCATCCAGGCCCTTCGCATCCCGGGTACCAGCCTGACGCAGTCGGTAGCCATGCAGCGGCAGTTGGAGAGCCGGCTGAAGGAGAAATTCCCGGAGATCAAGCGCGTCTTTGCACGGACGGGTACGGCGGAAATCGCTTCGGACCCGATGCCGCCCAACATCTCGGATGGCTACATCATGCTCAAGCCCGAGAAGGACTGGCCGGAGCCCAGGCGAACCCGCGACGCCCTGCTTGAAGCCATTCAGGCCGAAGTGGCCACCTTGCCTGGCAACAACTATGAGTTCTCCCAGCCCATCCAGCTTCGTTTCAATGAGCTGATCTCCGGGGTCCGTAGCGACGTGGCTATCAAGGTCTTTGGTGACGACATGGACGTTCTGAACGAAACGGCCACGGAGATCGCCGCCATGCTTGAAAAAATCAATGGCGCCTCCGAAGTGAAGGTAGAGCAGACCACCGGCTTGCCGGTACTGACCGTTCAGATCGACCGGGAGAAGAGTTCCCGTTATGGGTTGAATGTCGGGGACGTGCAGGATGCCGTGGCGACGGCGATCGGCGGGCGTGAGGCTGGGACCCTCTTCGAGGGCGATCGTCGTTTCGACATTCAGGTTCGTCTTCCCGACAACCTGAGAAGTGATCTGGAGGCGATCAAGCGACTGCCGATTCCGCTGCCACGTGGTGGGGCTGTTGGAGATACCCGAGCGAACTTCATTCCTTTGGCCGAAATCGCCACCCTGGATCTGGCCCCCGGACCGAATCAGGTCAGCCGGGAAAACGGCAAGCGCCGGATCGTGGTGAGTGCGAATGTACGCGGGCGGGACATTGGCTCGTTCGTCGGGGAGGCCGAACAGGGGCTCGCACGAATCAAGGTAGCCGCAGGATACTGGACAACTTGGGGAGGAACGTTTGAGAACCTGCAGTCAGCCACGGCACGTCTGCAGGTCGTCGTACCCGTCGCTCTGCTCCTTGTCTTTGTGTTGCTCTTTGCCATGTTTGGCAACATCAAGGACGGACTGCTGGTGTTTTCGGGCATCCCGTTCGCCTTGACCGGGGGCATCATCGCCTTGTGGCTGCGTGACATTCCCCTTTCCATTTCGGCAGCAGTGGGCTTCATCGCCCTGTGCGGCGTTGCTGTGCTGAACGGCCTGGTGATGATTGCCTATATCCGCAGTCTGCGCGAGGAAGGCCAGGCGCTCGATCCTGCGATCCACGAAGGAGCCTTGACCCGCTTGCGCCCCGTTCTGATGACGGCATTGGTGGCATCCCTGGGCTTTGTCCCGATGGCGATCGCAACAGGGACAGGCGCGGAGGTACAGCGCCCCCTGGCCACTGTCGTGATCGGTGGCATCCTCTCATCGACCATTCTCACCCTGCTTGTGCTGCCGCTGCTGTATCGCTTGGCACACAGCTCGGATGAGGACATCGGAAGGGATGATTCGCCTGGGGCAAGCTGATATTTTCCTGAGCGCTCATTCGCTCAAGCCTGCCAGCCGTCAGATAAAACAACGGCCTGCAGGCTTGCAGCGAATCAGGTCATTCACCCATAGCTGAATGCCCGCCTGCTAGGAGCGCATCGCGGCTTTGACCACCCCGGCCCGCTTCAACGTTCGCCAAGGCGCCAGCAATAAGCTGTTCAGCATGCAGGCGCCCCCAAACCAGAGCCCGGAGATAATCAACTGTCCCAAGGCCTGCTTCCAGGCCGGCGCATTCGACGCTGCAATCTGCAGCGTCATCGCCAGACAGAAGAAGCTCAAGATAGACACTTGGATCCAGCCTGCCGCCGGCATCAGTCGGCTGGGAATCAGCTTCGCTTCCGTTCGTGTAACTTTCAACTGACCAGACCGATGCAGCCAACGAACCTCCCGGTCGGTCAGATCATGTTTTTTCTGGATTTCCAGCACCTGCTGACGTGCTACTTTGGGCGGTTCAAAACCAAAGCGGTACCGGAAGAAGTTTGAATTATCCAGCGCCATGCTGTTTCGTTTTTCTTGCGTCCATGTAGCCAGCACGAGTTTGATCGAGCCAGGGATGAAATACTCGTTGTAGTCTCGGGTGGCCTTGCGCTGTTCGCCAATGAGGTTGATCTGGATGCTGTCTTGTGGGGCCGACTGCTGCTCTTTCATGGTGACGTTCACTTAGCGTGGTTGGAAACCTTTTCAACCCTCGTAGTAGTCTCGGCCCGCAATGCGCTGCGAAGGGATGACATTAATCTGGATCGTCGGCCCGGCCGAGCGTGCCAAGGCGGCCATTTTGTCGAGGGGTTTGCGTGCCTCGAAGTGGGCTACGGCGGCGGCGAGCAGATTGCGTAGCTGCGCTGACGAATCTTCGGTCCACAGATGGCCGTTGTAGAGTTCGGTTGCAAGATCTGCATCGGGATCGGTTGGCGCGATTCGACTGAGGAAGGCCTGCAGGTCTGGGTCAGCAACCGCCTCGTTCAGACGCCCGTCACGAATCAGCAACAACAGCACCTTGGCGATTGGGTCAGCGTCAATGACCGCCGCGCGGGCAACCGCAATCTGGAGTCGGATCGTCCTGAGCAGATCCAGGTCAATGCCACTGCCGCCGCGCATGGTTCCGTCGCCGGTTAGCAGCCAATCAATCGAAACCCTGAACACCGTTCGGACTGCATGCAGGAACTCCGCACCGGGTTTTTTCAGCCCACGGGCGGCGTCGCTGGTGAAGCCTGCCGAAACACCCAACCTGCGGGCAAATTCAGCTTGGCTCAGGCCCGTGTGCGAAATCACATGGGTCAGCCTCGCTGCAAAGCCTTCCAGGCCAGCGCTTGAGCTGTGGGAAGATGCTTGATCCATCATTCTCTTAAGGCGTATAGTTGTCTCTATAGATAATGCACTGTCTCTCTTAAAGATAGACTACTCTTGAATGCCGATGAAGTCACTCCGCTCGGTCATGGACGCTGTAGAGATCATTTATCGCCTTCGCCGCCTTGGTAAAAGCCAGGCGCAGATTGCTCGCGACTTGGGTGTCACCGGGGGCGTGGTTAATAACGTTATCCACGACCGGATCACCGCATACGAGGTGGCAAGTCATATTGCGGGTTTGTTGACATGCAGGATCGAGGAGCTTTGGCCCGCACGCTATACCTTCAAGCCGCGCGGGCCGTCAGCCCATCGTGGCGTTCAAAAGGAAGGAACGCCATGGCCTGATCAATAATCGAATTGTCAGGCCAGGAAAAGCAAAGCCCCCAGAGCTGACACTCAGGGGGCTTCACAGAACTGCTTGAAGTGGGGACTTCATGGCGGATTCTGCGATTCCCAAGCCCGCCTGTCAAGGCCGGGCGGCCTTAACCATCTCCCAATACATATCGCCGATCACGTTGCGAGAGCAGCGTGCGTCGGCCCGACCTGGAGAAATGGCTGGCTTCTGTCGGCTCGGCCTCCCATGGCAAACCGGAGAATCGCAATGAGAAAAATCCGTCAGGTATTGCGCCTGCATTTTGAAGAGCAACAGAGCCGTAGGTTGATCGCCCGCAGCCTAGGCTTATCCCGCGACGCCGTTTCCGACTACATTACCCGCGCAGCGGCTACCCGTCTGCCGTGGCCATTGCCTGACGACATGGACGATGCGGCATTGGAGCACCGGCTGTTTCCACCGGTGGTAGCACTTGCCCCCGCGCGTAAGCCTGAGCCAGACTGGCCCAAGGTACATCAGGAACTAAAGCGCAAGGGCGCGACCCTTCAGGTCCTGCATGAAGAATATTTGAGTGAATATCCCAACGGTATTGCCTATAGCCTGTTCTGCCTGCGCCACAGGGAGTTCACTCAGACGCTGAAACGCTACATGCGGCAAGTGTATGTGGCCGGAGAGCGCGTCTTTGTTGACTACGCTGGGCCGACGATGACTGTTGTCGATCCCGTGAACCGAACAATGCGGAAGGCGCAAGTCTTTGTCGGTGTTCTGGGGGCATCGAATTATATTTACGCGGAGGCCCACTGGTCGCAAAGTTTGACGGACTGGATTGCCGCCCACTGCAGGATGTTTGAACACCTCGGCGCCGTGCCTGCCGTAATTGTGTGCGACAACCTCAAATCAGCGGTCATCAAGGCCAGCCGCACGGATCCTGTCATCAACGCCACGTATCAGGACATGGCCGATCATTACGGCACACTGATTTTGCCTGCACGCGCTTACAAGCCGAAGGACAAAGCCAAGGCCGAAAACGGCGTCCTGATCGTGGAACGTTGGATCATGTTCCGACTGCGCAAGCGGGCGTTCGGCGGCCTTGCCGAGTTGAACGAGGCAATCCGAGCTCTACTGGTAGAGATCAATGCCCGTCCGTTTCAAAAGCTGCCAGGCTGCCGTCAGAGCAATTTTGAAACTATCGATCGTCCCGCGATGCGGACGTTGCCAGCGACGCCCTATGAATATGCTGAATTCCGCAAGGTTCGCGTCGGACTGGACTATCGCATCGTTGTAGACGAAGTTCCCTACAGCGTCCCGTTCAACCTGGTTCGGCAAGAGGTAGAGCTTCGCCTCACTGCGGCGGTAGTCGAGGTACTTCACCGCGGCAAACGGGTGGCAAGCCACGCACGCAGTAACGGTACCGTGCCAGTCATCGATCCGCAGCACATGGAGGCGGCCCACCGTCATTTCGGCTTGTGGGGAGCAGACCATGCACTGGAATGGGCTGTGCAGACGGGCGCACATGTCCACCGTATCTTGGAAGCGATGCTTGTTGGGATGCGAACCCGCGAACAGGGGTATCGGGCACACAACGGGCTGAAGCGTCTGGCTAAGGATTTCGGTAACGAACGGCTCAACATGGCCTGCCACCGTGCGATAGAGATCGGCGCGCCATCCCTGTCGAGTGTTCGTTCAATTCTACGAAACAATTTGGACCGTCAGCCTGCCGAATCGCAGGATCGTCGGGAAGCCAACTTTGAGCACCCGAATCTCCGGGGCTCGGACTATTACAGTTAAGCGAAGGATTGACGAATGCTGACGAACGACACGATGCGCAAGCTCAACGAACTGAAGCTGTTTGGCATGGCCCGAGGTTTTGATAATCAGCTAAGCAGTGCTGCGGCGGCCCACCTTGCTTTTGAGGAGCGCTTGGGCCTTCTGGTGGACCAGGAGGTTACTTACAGAGAGAACCGGCGCTTGAAGCGTCTGTTGCAGGTGGCTAAGTTGCGAGAGAGTGCCTGCATGGAGGATATCGACTATCGGGCGGGACGCGGACTGGATCGCAGTGAAATGGCCTCGCTGGGTCAGTGCAACTGGGTTCGCCATGGTATCAACATGATCATCACCGGAGCGACGGGCGGGGGCAAGACTTGGCTGGGTTGCGCACTGGGAAATCAGGCATGCCGGCAGGGGCTGACGGTAACGTTCCAGCGGTTGCCCCTGCTTCTTGAAGAACTGGCCATATCTCACGGAGATGGGAGTTTCTGCAAACGCCTGAGTGCATTGGCAAAGGTAGATTTGCTGATCTTGGATGACTTCGGGATTGCAGTGTTGAACGCTGTCGGACGCAATGATTTACTGGAGGTGATTGAGCAGCGTACTGGAAATCGCTCGACGCTGATTACCAGTCAGTTGCCAGTGGATCGGTGGCATGACTACTTGAGCGGGGGGAACCCGACGATGGCGGACGCGATTCTGGATCGATTAGTGAGCGGAGCGCATCGGATGGAACTCAAGGGGGAGTCGATGCGCCGGTTGCGGGGAAGGAGCGCATCGCTCGGCACATGAACGCCTGTTTTTGTAACGGAATTCAGAACCCGCCGACCTGGCGGGTTTTTTTATTGGAATGGGTGGCGGTTTTGCGGGTGGAATGGGTGGCCGGCTTGGTGTCGTTACAGGTGGAGGGTTTCGATCGTTATGTGTGGCTGAGTTGGGGTGGAATACGCACCAATAGGCGAAGAACTCTTCCGCGAGATCTTCGATCATCTCCCCCTTCATGATCTGCCCGAACACGACGGCCGCGCGTTGCAGGCACGCAAGGGACTGCCCGACAGGATCGTAGATGTCCAGAACGACCGTGCCCTTGGCGAGATAGCAAAGTCCGCCATCTGCGCCAAAATGAGGAACTGCTGCGGGCAGCTCATGAGGGATTTCCAGCAGCCGGATGCGAGGCAAGTCGAAGAACGTGGGGTCGAGATGGACTTCGCACGGCCAGCCTTTGTCCGCTTGCGGCGGCATCAACCGCCCATGCAGTCTGAACCAGCCGTCATCCGTCTTACCGACGAACTCGAAGCCTCGCTGCTTGAAGGCCTCGATTACGTCTGCGACCGCTGCGGCGCTGTTCATCCAGCCTTCGTTCGCCCGACAAGCTCGCTCGGACCGGCCGTGGCCGGGGCCGCAGCAATGGTGGCGGCGACGGATACCACCTTGACCCGATCCGGGTCGTTCGGAAAGCGCGGGCCGAACTCGCCCCGCATCCAAATGCAAGCCTGTGAAGGGCTGCCGGCGCCGGTGGCTCCGCGAAGCACCTTTTCAAATTCTTCGAACGCCTTTGCAGCTTCTTCGACCCCCGTTTTGCCGAGCCGCTCCGTGAGCGACTCGGACTCTTGCACGGGGTTGTTCACCCCCGCACGCAACCGGGCCGGCAGCGCCGCGACGACATCCAGCAAGGCTAGGTCGTCGCGCCGATCGCGTTTTTCGAAGAGCGGGGCTGCGGCGGCCATCAACAAGATCGAAGCAGGCCCGCCGCTGGACCACCTCCAATCACGGAACGCCTTCAAGTAGCGAATCACGCGGCGGAACTGCTCCCCCTTGGCCTCCACCTCGCCCAGAAACCACTCTTTCACGGGTCTGGGATCGGAGCGCATCCAGTTGCACTCACGATGGGCCAGGAGCACCTCGTCAGCGGGCAGCGCTGTCCAAGCATCCCGCTCCGCCATGTTCACCGCTTCCGTGAGGGAGTCATAGCCATATCGCTCCATCGAAGCCTTTGCGAGCATGACAAATTCTTCGTCGGGAATGGCGTATAGAGGAATATCAATGTGGGCATAGGCGGCAATAACGATGCGGATGCACGTCGGCTTGTCGGTGACAAGCTTCCACCGCCTTTCCTCGACCAGCGGCTTCAAGGCTTCTTCCGCAGCGGCAAAGAACACCGTCGCCGCAGTGCTGGGACGCTTCGTCTGCGAGACGAAACTCATTGGCAGATAGCAACCGTCATCCACGTCGGCCTGCTGCGGACGTTGCGCCGGCGAGTTCAGCGTTTTGTATGCCCAGGAACCTTGAGTGAAGAACCGTGGCTGCGGCACGTCCTCCGTGTAGCCGCTCGCCCTAAGCACGCGGGGGATGCCCGTGCGCAGGCAGTTTCTTACATCAGTGCGCGCGCTGGCGATCCAGGCGCGTTGGTCAGGCGTCAAATCCAACTCGTCATGCATGCACGATTCGTCATCAGCAGTGGTAAAAAAAAGCGGGCTCAGGTTCAGCATGCGGCCTCCGGAACATTCTTGTTGGGGCCGTGATAGAAGATGGGGGCGCCGGCCTGGTGCGCTCGAAACGGTTGGAAGAGAGGATCGCCGAGCGCACGCTGCGCCGCGTGGTTGCCGCGATCCTTGAGCGTATTCGTGGCGCCAACGGAAACCCGATCTAGCGCCTTCACGTCCTTGCTCTGATCTGGCGTCGCCTTGTCGTCGATCTGGAAGTAGTTGCTCCCTAACGTCTGCCGCAGCATGTAGTCCACGGACGATTCCTGGGCGGAGATCACTAGGTCGAAGAGCCCCCCGCGCCACTTACCGAATCCGCGGTCAAGGCTGGCGCCGCCACGGACGGTTGCACCGATCGTCATCGTGCCGATTGAGAGAACCCGAATCAGCGCATCCTGATTGGGCGCCAGGAACGTCTTGACTTCGTGCAACCCGAACAGGCCGGGGGCGTTGCCTACCAGCCCCCCATCCGCGAAGACTCCGCGGTCGTTGCGCGCCAGAGGAAAGTAGACGGGCGCAGCAGCGGTCGCCAACGCAACATCGACAATCTTCATGCGGTGATCCAACTCAAAGGAAGGATGGTGAGGCGTCTTGAAGAACTGCCCGCGACCCGTCGAGTAGTTGACTGTCGGCACAAGAACACGATGTTTCAGGTTGCCGATCGTGGTGCCTTGGAAGCGCTCGGTCAGCACTTCTCGCAATCCTGCCGAGTCATGCTTTGCGGTCAGCCAGAATCCCAGAAGCCGCCTTGGAAGGCTGCGGCAACCAAAAATGCGGCTGCCCTCGTCTTCAAACAGTGCTTTGAGTTCGTTGGCCGGCATTTCTGCAGCCAGCCCCAAAGCCAGCATCCCTCCTGCCGATGTGCCGCAAATCAGATCGAAGTGCGAAGCGATGGGACGGCCCAGCACGGCTTCGAGTTCGGCGAGAACCGTGGCCGTGTACAGGCCGCGATAACCACCCCCTGACAGGGCGAGCACATGGTAGGTAGGGATGCCCGTCATGGCACTTCAGCCCTTCGGCGGGAAGGAATCGTTGCCGTGGCTGTCCTTGTCACGGATACGGCCATCGGGGCGATGGATGACGAGTTCGGACTGCTGGTTGCGTGCGATACCCCTCGCTGCGTCAATAGCCTGTTGCTGAGTGTCGTGCACAGAGGTCGCCCGCTGGTTGCCCTCCCCCTTGACGGCCCAACCGTCCTGATGAGGAACAACGTGCTGATTCTTGCCTGCCATGATGGATCTCCTACAGTGGAACTATCGAAGTCCCAGCCGCTCGGCTGGGTTGTCAACGGCCGCCCGCTGTAGCACAATTCGTTGCTCACACAGACAACAGGAAGGCCGAGCCAATACAACTTGGAGCAGGCGTAAAGCCTACGTCTGTTGTCTGGCTGGACAACAATGTATCAGAGCGCGTGCGCCAATGCAACTGGCGTGCGGCGCATATGTTTGAACATCAACTCGATGTGGGGGCAACAGAGGGCTTGCCCCTTCTTCCCGCAACCGCAAGGATCAGAACTCATGCCGCAAACAGGCCTAGGCGTCGCCCTCAAGACGCTACGCGAACGCAGAACCCTTTCCCTGCGTGAGATCGGCCAGCTATCGTCAGTTGATCATGCTTATGTCCACCGTCTCGAAACAGGCGAGAAGACAAACCCATCCCAAGACTTGGTTGAAAAGCTGTTGAAGGTTCTCAAGCCGGGAGAAAGAGATGCCGCAATCGTGATGTGGCTGGTTGACCACGCGGACGCTGATCCAAGCCTTGTTGAATTCGTGCTACAAGATCTCTCGATCAGCATCGATGTTTTTTCTGCCGCAGCTGGAGTCAGGCATCGGGGAAATGCAAGGCCTGACCCCGCGACGCTCATCGCCCGAATCAAAAAGGCCTTCGACGACGACGAGGACGACTGAACATGGACGAGGCGGATGTCAGGCAGAGAGCGCGCGCGTTTGTCGCGAGAGTCGATGTTTCGAACATCCGAGAAGACCTGTCCCCGTATGTGACCGCGGCTAACGCCAAGGTCAAGAAGGATGAGCTTGGCGTTGGGGAGTCTGGCTATACCGTTACCAAGCCGAACGGGAAGCACATCATCACTGTGAATTCGCTGGAAACCGAAGAGCGCCAGCGCTTCACTGTCTGCCACGAAATAGCTCATATCGTGCTCGGCTTGGAATCAAGTCACGACGAGGTGCCGTCATGGTCCTATGCAAAGCGACATCCGAACGAGATCGCCTGCGACACGTTTGCCGCTGAACTACTGATGCCCTATCAGCAATGGCTCTACGCTGTTCCCAAGGAAGAGCCCTCCCTGGATCTCATCCAACACATGGCCGACTTGTTCGGCACATCATTCCCTGCAGCGGCGTCAAGGTTTGCCAGTCTTAGCGATATGCCGTGCGCATTTGTCACCATGGAGCGCGGTGCGGTGCGGTATGCCGCACGCTCAACGGCCTTGCGGCAAGCAGGGGCCTGGATACCTCCCAGGTCGGTCATTCCAGCAGGCTCCGTGGCTCACCGAATCCGCTCTTCAGGGAATAGCGCTACTGAGACGGGGGAAGTTTCACAGGACGTCTGGTTCGACAACTGGGGAAAGGGCCTCGACCTCTGGGAACTTTCAAGACATTACCAGCGCACCGATACCACCATCTCCTTGCTATGGTTCGACAGCGACGATTTGCCGGAGGTGGAGGTAAACCGCTTCGGCGCGCGTGTCAAAGACGATGGTGGCTTGGCTGAACTCACGGGAGAGCTGCCATGGCCAGGGCGAAAACTGCGCCGTTAGCAGGCCGATGCAAAACCCAAAGAACCCGCTCCAGCAATGCCCTTCGCCGAGAGTCTCTTGATGGCCGGGTCCGGCTATTGCCTGAAGTGGCAAGCGGCCGTTGATCTACTCGGCGACTGAAGGGCAGTCGTCCGGCACTTTGCCGACAGAGTTTCGCCTCAGGCCCAACGGTAGCATGGGCGAGAAGCGGCCAGCATGCTCGCGGGAGCATTCTGAGGAGTGGGCGACCATTCAACTTTCGCACGCGAAAGTTCGCCAACTCACTCTTTCGCTCTCGGCCCGTCTAAGCCCCTGAAAACCCGCCATCTTCTCAGGAGCATACTATTGACCGTCAATAGTTTCAATAAAATCAACGTGTTATATGTTGACCGATGGATCGTAGAAACGTACCTTATGGGTCATCCCACATACGTTCTCTGGTTCCATGAGCCCCTTCGCTCACCATCTCCACGAGCTGCGGATGCGCCACGGCATCCGACAGAACGAGCTCGCTGAGCTGATCGGGTACGACCAGACCTACATCTCTGCCTTGGAGGTGGGACTCAAGGGGCCGCCGACTCCGGAGTTCGTCGACAAGCTGGTTGAAGGGCTTGCTTTGTCTCGCACCGAAGAGGCTGCCCTGCGCAGCGCCGCCGAGGTCTCTGACCGCAAGCTCGTGCTCGATGCCGACTCCCATCCCGAGATTTACCTGATGCTAGCCGCCCTGAAGCGGCGCCTCCGTGAGCTTCATCCGGCTCAGGCCCGCATGATTCGGGAGCTTGTGGATCTGCCGGATACCGTCCGGCAACAGGAGCACGAGCCTGTGAAGCGCCTGCGGCGGCGTAAGACTGAGGAGGACGCCAGAATGTAAAAACGGGCCAAACCTTTCGGCCTGACCCGCTGTTACCGGGATCTCGCGATCCGCTCTAGACAAGCAAAGTATCGCGATCCGTCCTGGATGCGTCAAGGTCGATTTCATCCCCATCCCCGGTTTTTCAACGGTCATTGACCCTAGAAAGGGGCGTTCTACGCCCAAAACCAGGCATATCGAACCACATCGATGGTGCTGGTACGGGCTCTCACGCCCTCACGCCGGCACCGGAAGGAATCGCGATGACTTCACTTTCATGGAAAGGCACGTGGCACGGCCTCGCGCCTGCTGGCCTGCCCCACCAACGCGCCCGGACCATCCTCCGTCACACCGGCGGCATCGTCCGGGGCAAGTTCCCCAGCCGCAAGACGGGCCGGATGGTCCACCACGAGGGCCTTCTTGAACTGGATGCCATTTATCACTTCGAGACCTCGCCCCTGATCTTGGCCTACACGGAACAGCCCGAAACCATCCAATATCCGGATGGCAATCGCTTGCGCCGCTACACACCGGACTTCAAGCTGGTTTTGGCCGATGGTTCGTCAGTGCTTGTGGAGATCAAGCCTAAAGAGCTAGCTGCCGAGGCTGAGACCAAACACAAGCTCGACCGCATTACCGAACACTTCACCCGCATCGGTCGCATGTTTGTCGTTCTGACCGACCTGCAACTTCGTGTCGAGCCGCGTCTGGGCAACCTGCGCTGGATCTACCACCAGGCCCCGCGTATCCGCCCATCTCTGCTGAAGTGCGACGTCGCCCTGGAGCGGCTGGCAGTGCATTTTCCGGCTTCGATTCGAGCAACCAAGGAGGTGCTCACCCCAGTTGGCCTGGACCCTCTCTCGTTGCTGATGGCCGGGCGACTTACCTGCAATCTTGGCCACCCCGTGGACTTCGACACCCAGCTCCATCTTGCTCAGGAGGGCGACCATGCGTGGTTTCGTCTTTCGGACCGGTTTGGTTTTTGAGTGGGACGGCGCCGCTCACCGGATCGAACGCCTGGGAGCGGGTGATCAGGTTGTGCTGGAGCGTCTGGGCGACGGACAGACCGTGCTGAGTTCCCGGCAGGAGCTCTTGGCTGCCTTCAGTGCAGGGCAGCTATGTATGCCTCCGGGCACTGACACGGTTCCTGTTGCTCAGGTATATCAGCGGCCGCTGGCAGAGCTTCCCAGCCACATTCAGGCAAAAGTGCGCACGCGTATGGCCTATCTGGACACGATTCGGGAGGCTGGACAGATCCCGCTGACGCCGTATCACCTCGTTCCCCTGATTGCCGAGGTCTCAAGACGCATCAACGACCCGCATCCTCCGTCTCCGATGACCCTCTACAGATGGCACCAGGCCTACCGGCGGGCTCAAGATGCGCGCGCCTTGATTCCCCGGTTTGACCGACGAGGTGGCGCAGGAACGCGGCAAGCAGAGCGGATTCGCGAACTTTTCGGGGAGGCTGCCGAGGAGGCTTTCCAGGCAAGTCCATCGGCAACCATCAAGTCGATCTTTACCCGCCTCGAAGGCAAGATCCGCGCCGAGAACGCCAAGCGTCTCCCGACTGACCAGTTCCGCCTCCCCTCCCTGAGAACGGTCTATCGCCTGTTCGGGCGCCTGGAGGCCTATGACCAGACGCGGCTTGCCGAGGGGAAGCACGTTGCGGATCGTCGGTATCGGGTCGCCAAAGCGGGGCCTGTCGTTGACGGCATCCTGATGCGGGTTGAGGTCGATCACACGCCCCTAGACCTCTTCCTGATCGACGAGATCACGGGCCTCCCCCTTGGCCGACCGGTCCTGACCTTGTTCATCGATGTGTATAGCCGCTTCCCAGTCGGCTACTACCTCAGCTTTGGCGGCACCTCCGCCGCCGCTGTTGTCGGTGGTCTACGCCATGCCATCCTGCCCAAGACCCCGGTCAAGGAAGTCATACCCGATTTGCCCGTGGAGCACGCATGGCCTTGCTACGGTCTGATCGCGGTACTGGTTGCTGACAACGGTCTGGAGTTCTATTCCACGGCCTTGGATAGCGTCGCCATGGACCTGGGAATGAGCATCATTTATTGCCCAAAGCGGCAGCCTTGGTTCAAAGGCGCCATCGAGCGCTTCCTGCAGACGTTCAATTTCACCCTGAGCCACCAGCTACCGGGCACCAGTCTCTCCAGACTGGAGGACCGGGGCGACTACGACTCCCAGAAGCACGCCCTCCTGACCCTGGCCGAGTTCAAGCACCTCCTGGAGAAGTGGTTGTTGGATATCTATGCCCAAACCGTCCACCGGGGCATCGGTACGACGCCCTGGGCCAAGTGGCATGAGGGCCTGAAGCGTCACGAGCCGGAACTACCGGGGAGTCTGGACGACTTGCAGCGCAGGATCGGCATGGCCGAGGAGCGCACCCTGCGTCGAGATGGGATCGTCCTGAAAGGGATCCGCTACGCGGGTCCCGATCTCGATCCCATCCTGCGCACCTGGGGGCCGGGGATCAAGCTCCGGCTCGTTTTCGACGCCGAGGATCTGGGCAGTATCCAGGTCTGGGCGCCCGAGCAGCAGGATCCGGTGACGGTTCCGGCCTTGAACCAGGCTTACGCCAAGGGTCTCACACTCCTCCAGCACGAGCTCATCCAGCAGCAGGTCCGAGAAAGCGGTCACTCCGCCGAGAACCCCGACGCCTTGGCTAAAGCCAAGTACGACCTGGCTATCGCGGTGGATGAACTCCTCAAGGGACGCAAACAGCGCGGCCGACGCCGGGCGGCCAACATCCACGGCAAGACCAGCACTCATCCAGAGGCCCGACTCAACCCCGGTACGCCTCCCAAGCCTGTCACTAAACCCATCCCGGCACCGGAGGCGGCCCTCGACGAACCGCCCGCGCCGCTGCCTACCTTTCAGCTTGAGAAGGGGCTGCGCGGATGAACGTCGCGGAATTCGAAGCCCTGCGGGTGTTCACCAGCGAATACTTGCAGTTTCCCCCGTTCGTGGCAGCCTTCAACGAGATTGAGCGGCTCGTTCAACTCTACCGTCAAACCGGTATCGCTCAACATTTGCTGGTAACCGGGGAGTCGGGCAGTGGCAAGACGACGCTTTGCAAGGCAATGGTGGAGCGCTACCCCCATGCATCATTGCCTGAGCGGGACGTGATACCCGTGCTCTTTGTGCCGATGCCATCGACAGCAACCATCGCCAGCGTCGCCGAAGCCATGCTCGCACGCTTGGGTGATCCGGCGCCGACGACGGGAACGACTTCTGCCAAGACTGCACGTGTCGCGCGTCTCGCGCGCGCCTGTGCTGTTGAACTCATCCTCTTCGACGAAGCCAATCACATCCAGGACCGAGGCCAGTTACCTACCCAGTACATGGTCGGCGACTGGCTCAAGAGCCTGATGGACGATGTGCAGGTGCCGACGGTGCTCTTGGGCTTGCCTCGGGTCGAGAACCTTCTAAGGGTTAACGAACAACTACGACGCCGGTTCATGCTCCGTCTCCATCTGGAGTTCGGAAAGGATCCCGACCACACCATCGAAACCCAGTGTCTTCGGCTGTTTACGTCCCTGACACCTTCCTTGCCCGTGCCCTTCAACAAAGGGGGAACGACCTGGAGCGAGCTTGCTTACCGATTGCATGCCGCCACGGATGGGCGGGTTTCCTATGTGAAGAGCCTCCTGATTGGCGCCATTCGACAGGTATTTGAGCAGGACTTGCAGGAGATCACCCTCGCAGTGCTAGAGGCTGCGTTTACCTCCGCGATCTGGCCCCAAGGGGTTGGGGCATTGAATCCCTTCTGTGCGAACTTCGACTTCCGGCGGCTGGACAGGGCTGGCGAACCCTTCCAACCCAGTGACGAGGTAGTTCGGCCTTCCTCAAGGAGGCGTGCTCATGCTGCTTGAACTGGCAGGCTATCCCCTCCGACCTACACGCCAGCCGGGCGAAAGCCTGGCCGGGTTTGTCAGCCGGCACTTTGGTACGAACGGTCACTGGATGCCGGAGGCACTGCACCATGCGATTACGACCCTGTATCGCTCGGAAAGCGCGGTACGCCGGGAGGAGGCTTGGGCGTTGATCCGTCGCCTCACTGGACAGGATTCCACCGAGGATCGCCGCCTGTGGCTCGATCAGCGCTTTTCTCTGCCGGAGGCCGGGCCGAAGCGGAAAGGGCGCTCATGGCAACGCGCCATCTTGTCGCCGATACGGGTCTGTCCACGTTGTTTGGCGGAACAAGGCGTGCATCTCGCGCTCTGGGAGCTGCCGCTGGTCAGTATCTGCCCCCTGCACGATTGCCTGCTTCTCCAGCATTGCCAATGTGGGCGCGGGCTGACATGGCCCAGCATGGGGCCGGACTGGACCTGCCGCTGTGGCCAATCGCTGACTACCCTGGTCAGTCCTCCTGCATCGCCCGCACTTGGGCGCCTCACGCGATTGGTCGCAGAAACCAGTGGGCTCCACACTCCATCATGGGCTCCCGATGTTGAGCGGCGCGTTGCCACCCATCTTCGCCAGACCTATGCACTGGTGTTCTGGTTGCAGGAGCTGCTGCAGTGCATCCATGAAGTGAGCCGAGGCCACGCCACGCATGAGCGTACAACGGATGAACGCCTCGGGCGGTTGCTCAAGGACTGGCCAGACGGACTGGAATGCCGGCTCCTTCGTCTGCTACGTATTCGTCACCATCGCGAGCGTGGGAACGTCTTTTTGTTGCTTGACGACAAGCATCCGACCCGACGGCTGCTCGACTATCTGGCCGATGCCGGAAGCCAGACGGATCTGCCAGCAGGTGCCTACCTGGTGGCTCATCGCGTCCTCGCGCATTTTGCGTCTCCCATCGGCGAGGCACGGGTATTGGTCTTCAATCCTGCGTTGAGTATCGAGGAACGGCAGGCGCGCCTTGGCCTGTTGATGCGCTGGTGGTCCAGTCTGCGCCCATGGATAGAAGTGTCGGACACACTTCCGCAAGTCGCCATTTCCCCGACGCCGTACTTCGAAAGCCTGGATGCCCAGTTCCGCGTGTTGTTGCTGAACGTTCTTGTCGGCGCGGCAACAGCCCAAGTCAGTCCCGAGCACTTTCGACGTTTCGCACAGGCGTGGCCTCCCGGCCGGCCGCTTCCGGCGGATTGTGGTCACGACGTTTTCATACAGGCATTCGATGCGCAGCTGAGGACCGTATCCAGCGCACACCTGCAA
This sequence comes from Zoogloea oryzae, assembly GCF_030161255.1. Taxonomy (NCBI): domain Bacteria; kingdom Pseudomonadati; phylum Pseudomonadota; class Betaproteobacteria; order Rhodocyclales; family Zoogloeaceae; genus Zoogloea; species Zoogloea oryzae. Next base: position 21,270 of record NZ_BSPX01000019.1, on the reverse strand, counting down.
TACCTCTGCGAGCTCGCGTGTCACGCGGCAGGAGTCACCCGTGCAGCGGTTTGAACCGATCTACCACGCATCTGCTGTCGTGACGACGGGCGGTGGGCGCTGGTGGAGGCGCCACGGTCTTCCAGTGCGTCCGAGGCCTCATCCAGGCGAGTGGGCTTACGGCTATCTGGTACGGGTCGCAGAGGCCAATGGTTATGAATCACCCCGTGCCCTGTGGCGTGGTTTGGGGCCGAGGCGCACGGGATCCAGCTCCTCGGTCAGGTACGCGCTGCGCTTGTCTCCTGCTGAATGGCGTTTCTTGTCCGGACCCTGGCCGCGTTTCTGTCGAGTCGAACAGGTGTTGGCTGAGGGCCTCGCCCCATCCGATTACTGCCATGACCACTTGCGCTGGTGCCCCCATTGCCTTGCCGAGCAGCGGTTTCTGCGAGCCCGGTGGGTGATCAAGCTGTGCGTCGCGTGTCCCGAGCACGGATGCTACCTACGGGACACCTGCGCGGTTTGCCATCAGTATCAGCGGCCAGAACGAACCGTGCTCGACCGCTGCCTGTGCGGCGCTTCGCTGATCGGCATCCCCGCTGAGCGTATCGCCGAGGATGAGCTCCGGCTCCAGCTTGCCTTTCAGGGTGCCTTGGCAGGGCAAGCCCAGGAGGGCGCCCCTTCGTTGAGTGTGGCTGCCTGGATCACGCTCTTTCATCGTGTAGCCGCGCTCTTCGATGTCGAGCGGGAGACTCGCTCCGGGCAGACACCTGGACTCCACCGTCTTGATCGAGCCATCGTGGTGAATCGGCAACTCGCCAGTCTGCTCGCCGCTTGGCCTTCTGGCTTTCATCGCTGCTTGGGCGATCTGCAGCGACGGGCAGAGCCATCGTTCAGCTTGGTTCGAACCTTTGGACGCCTGTACCGATGGCTGTACCGGGATTTCGAGGGGGATGAGTTCGCCTTTCTGCGCGAGGCCTTCGAGGACTACCTGCGAGAACACTGGTGGGGGCTGTTGTGTCGTCGTAACCGCCGCCTTGGCACCCGAACCACCGGCAGTCGGAAGACAGCCCAGGCTATCGCCGCAGCGGCAGGCACAACGCCGGCTCGTGTCCGGCAGTTGCACTTGGCTGGCTGGGTCGAGGCCGACATCGCGGCCCAGCCCAGCGGCCGTCGCGTGTGGTCTTTTCCGGCTTCGCAGGTCGAACCTCTTGCCACCTTGATATCTGATGGCCTCACCTTGCAGGACGCGGCCGCCTATCTGCGCCTTTCTAAGCACCGCGTTCGCGAGCTGATCGCGACAGGCATGATCAAACCGCTTTTGTCGACCGAAGGACATGGCGCGGCAACGTGGCTGATTTCCAGGCACCAGCTAGATGACTTGGGCCGCGCATACTCAGCGCGCCAAGCGCTGGTGACCAAGGAAGAACCCCCTGATTGCGTTCCCCTCGTCCAGATTCTCAAGGCTTGGCGCCTGGAGGCCGGGGCATTCGCCGCACTGCTTCACGCGCTTCAATCAGGCGTGCTGACTCCAATTGCCACCCGCGACGTGGAAAACAATGTCCTGGGAGGTCTGTTGCTTCCTCGCAGGGAAGTACAGGCCTGGCTTGCACACTGGCGTGAGTCCAACGGCAGGGGCTACTCGATCACCGACGCGGCCGGAATTCTGGGGATCAAGGCTCAAGTGGCCTATCACCTGGTTCGATGCGGTTTCCTGGAGTGCACGTCGTCCCCGCTGACGCAGGTGCGTCGAGTTTCTCGCGACGGGATCGCGAAGTTCGAGGCGCGTTACATCTCCTTGGTGGAGATCGCCAAGCGCTCGGGCACTTCGCCCAAACAAGCCCTTCTCCGCCTGCAAATTCACCCTGCGGCAGGCCCTGCTATCGATGGATGCCGACAGTATTTCTACCTGCGCAGCGACGTGGAGCACCTTCTTGACCAACCTCTCCAGACCCAGGAGTCGGGCAATGCTGAACCGTGAAGACTTACCAGACACGGACCTGAACCGTTTGCAGGCCGAGATCCTCAGCGGCCCATTTGAAGCCGCACTCCCCGTCAACATGACCGACGAGTGGTTGAACCTGATCGCGCGGGATATCTACGAAGCCCTGAGTGACGACGAACTCACATGGGGGAGTCCGGGCGTACAACGCGCTGAAGCCCCTTTACGGCTGATCTATCGCCTACTGGTCGAGAGGAAGGGCAAAACGTTGCACATCGACGATTGGGACTCCCTGCGAGGCCACTACATGAACTATCTCGCTGAAGTCGCCCTGGAACTGGTCAGGCGCCAGAAGGGGCAGTGGATACCACCCGCGACGGTGGACACGATCCTGACGCGGACGGATCTGACGTTGGAGCAGGCCCTCTACGGTGTCGCCAATGTGCGCTGTGAGTGAGGACGAAGCTGAATCGGGAAGTGCGGTCTTCCCCCTCCTGCCACTCGAACACCCTCGCCAAGCCGGAGTGATCATGAAAAATCCTCGATACGAACGTCTCCGTGTCCTGATGCGCCAGTTTCACCGCAACCACCCCTGGCGTCTGACCAACGGCTTGTTCATCCCACATACCTATCCAGAGCCCGACAAAGTGAACCTGTGGGATGACGTCGGTTTCATTCTCAATGGACGCCGGGTAATGGTGTGGTGGATTCACCCCAAAGCCAGGTACGAAGACGAGATCGCCCGACGAGCCTACGAGGAGGCCGGGCTGATGCCCGAAGATTCTGCTCCGTGGAGCGAAGAGAAGCGCTGGAAGCGCGTCGGCCGTTCAAGGAAAAGGGTGGTCACGTACCGTACCCAGGGCTGGTCGGACCAGATGAAGGCCTATTTTGAGCGGGTTGATGCTATCGAAGAGCGACTGCGTCAGGAGGGAATCGACTACGAAGCCCGCCCAAGTCTGGTTGTGCGGTGGTATCGATGGGGGATCGGGATGGAGCTCTGTGCGCCGCTGGAGGTGAGTGGGATCGAGGGCGTCCGGGCCTTGGCGGAGGTGGCTGGCCGGCTGATTCGGGGACAGACGACGTTGGAAGCGGTATTTCCAGCCACCTTGTTACGGTGATGGAAAAGCCAGATGCAAAATCGGTGTAACGGTCCGCTCAACAACGCTCTGGGGCACGTGGCGTCTACTTGTGCAAACCTGGCCCATTTTTTGGGTTGAGCCTCATTTTTCTATGTGTTTTAATCTCATTAAATTATGATCCAGCCTTGCCGTGACCTACGACGATTTTCTTGGTGAGCTGAACAGGGCGGGCCTTAGTGTCAAACGCTTTGCTGATCTCATTGGCATGCAGCCCACCTCAGTTTCCAACAATAAAAAACGGGGCGAAGTCCCCATTCACCTTGCATTGATCGCCAGTCTTCTCGCTGAAATGTCCGTCCGCCACATCGACTACAAACCTGTCATAGCACGGGTAAAGCCCGTTAAGAAGCGGCCGCGTGGAGCCGCAATCGGCGGACGGTTCGCTGGCGACAAGCAGACCACGTTGGGCCTCTCCAATGACTGAGCTCTTGGGCGCTCGCATGTCGGTTAGCGTCACGGCCCCGACACAACCACTGCACTTCCACTCATGAGCGCGGTCATCGATTCCCGCTGGTCGAAAGCGCTGGCGCTCGACCGACGCCAGGCTCCCGAGTTCTATGCGGTCGGCAGCGAGGTCTCTGCAGGTGCACATGCCGAGGCGATCCGTTTTGCACTCGGTGAGTTGGGCCTATCAGCTGTCAGCTGCATCAACGGCGTTCCCACAATTGGCTTTCTGAGCGATCCTCTTGCCTCCATAGAACGCATCGACGAACTCCATCGGATTCTGTGGAACCAGGGTTTGATGAGCATGCTGCTCGTCATTCGTGGCGATGAATTGACTGCGTACTCGCTGGTGCAACGACCGTTGTACCGTGAGGAGAACCGGGGCAAAGACGCGCGCTTGGTAAAGACGCTCTCCCTTCTCGACGACGCATTGACGCTCCGCGAATTGCTGGACGCGACGGAATCAGGTCGATTTTGGTACGAGAACGATGGCTATTTCAATCCCGACAACCGGGTTGACAGCGTTCTTCTGGCCAACCTGTTGATGGCGTTTCGCAGCCTCAAAGACGAATTGGGCACAGACGCCGCACAAGCGCTGCTGATGCAGACCATGTTCGTGGCCTATCTGGAGGATCGTCAGATCATCGGCGAAGCGGTATTTCGTGCCGCGTCGCAGGGACGCTTTGCCACCCTAGTGGAGTTGCTCGGGGCCGGAAATACCGAGCCATTTGAAGCGCTGTTCGCATGGCTGCACCGCGCTTTCAACGGCAACCTCTTCAAGGCCCCTTGCGCATTTGAGACGGAAGAAGATCGTCCAGCCAAGCTCAAGGCTGAACATCTTACTGTGCTAGCGCGGTTTCGCCATGGTCACGAGAACATGGCCACTCACCAGATTCGGTTCTGGGGCTACGACTTCCGGTACATGTCGATCGGACTCATCAGTGCGGTGTACGACCGATTCCTGAAGGAAGAGGCGGAAAAGAAGAGTGCTGACGGGGCGTTCTACACTCCGATGTTCTTGGCCGATATCGTCGTCAATCAACTGTGGGACGAGTTAACCGACGAACAAAAGGAGCATGGCGTCTACTGCGATCCAGCCTGCGGATCTGGCATCTTCTTGGTACGCCTGTTTCAGCGTCTGGTTGCACATCATTGCCAAACCAAGAACAAGCGGCATGCGGCTTGGATCGACTTGAAGGCCATTGCAAATCGTCTTCATGGGGGAGACATCAATGCGTCCGCAGTGCGTGTTGCGGCGTTTTCGCTGTACATCGCACTCTTAGAACAATCGAGCCCTTCAGACTTGCCCAAACTCATCGAGGCCGGCAAGTTGTTGCCGCCTCTGTATGGGAAGACGCTGCTTCCCGGAGCGGATTTTTTTGCCGTCGAGGATGCACGCTCGTTTGACGTGATCATCGGTAATCCGCCATGGAATGGCCGTACCGGACAACTGACGACGGCGCAAAACTGGACCACTTTCAAGGGCTATCTAATGCCCGCCAAAGACATCGCGTGGGGATTCGTGTGGAAGGCCCTGGAAGGGATCAAACCAACCGGCTTAGTGGCGTTTCTGTTGCCTGCTATGGGGATCTTACACAACACCGAGAGCCGAGCAGCGCGCCAGATGTTGCTGCAGCGGTCCAGGGTCCGCCGAATCATCAACATGTCGGATCTGTGCTTCCAGCTCTTCGATGGAGCGCAGCGACCAACAGCCTTCGTGCTGTATGGCGGTAAGAAGCAGGAACAGGAGCAAGCGCCCTATCGCTTTGAGTATTGGGTCCCTAAAGCTGACCTGAACCTGCGACTCAAACGGCTAGTAACGCTGTCGCGAGCCGACCGTTTGTCGCTCCGATCTGACCTAGCCGCAGAAGATTCAACCCTGTTCAAGCGGCGCCTGTGGGCGCGAGCGCCTGAGGAGCGTTTATTGCAGTATCTGCGAACGATACCCACCTTGGGTTCGTTCATACAGGAGTTCAAGGCATTCAAGAGGTCTAAAGTTGAGTTCAACCGAGACGAGCACTGGGTGATCGGGCAGGGCTTCCAGCCAGCGCAGGAGAGCCGCCTGAACGATCCTGAGTACCCAACCACCATCGCCGAAATCGTGACACGGCTACCCTACCTGGACGCCAATAAATTCGAAGAAGTCGTGATACCACGTGTAAAGGCTAATCCCTGGCCTACCTCCGTCGTGCGCCGGGCTGGATTCGATGCAGGATTCATTGGACCTCACATCTTGATTTCACAAGGGGTGAAGCGGGCTGTTGGCCGAGTGCGGGCCGCGTTCAGCGAACAGGACGTAGTGTTTGAGCATTCGCTTCAGGCGATCACTGTGCCACCAAGGCAGCAACGCAAAGCGAAGGTGCTAACGGCCGTGCTGAACAGCAGTCTGGCGGCTTGGTTCTATTTCCACGACACCGCGAATCTCGGAACCGATAGAGCCAAGGTCCACCAAGGGGAACTGCTGAAACTGCCATTCGACGATCCTGAGAACATGCCAGATCCGGCGAGGGCGCTGAAGGCAGAAAAAGGGTTGGTGGCCCTCATCGACGGGCAGCTGGCGAAGGTGAAGGAATTGCTGACTTCACAAGATGATGTGCTGGACGCCATTGACCATCTAGTGTTTGAGTATTACGGATTCGACGATAGTGACGTGGCTATCGTCGAAGACACAGTGCACTCCATCATTCCAGCCATGCAGCCTAGACGTAATGCGGGTCTGCAGTCCATTTGGGCACCGGCCAGCTCGCGTCAACGGTCGGACTACGCCGCCATGCTGTGCAGTGCGCTCTCTCCGCACTTTCGCGTGCCCGTCTCAGCCTCCCTGACAGCGCACTCTACGGATGTGGCGGTGTTGAAGTTGACGATCGGCGATGAGTTTACGCCGTACACCGAGGATTTGCCCGGCGAGTTCAACGATTTCCTCGGGTCGATCACTGTAAAGCTTCCCATCGATTTGCCTGGCAACGTGCAATTGATACCTGATCTGCGTCTCGTCATTGATCGTGACATGTACCTTGTGAAGCCCACGGCGCTACGCCACTGGCTTCGATCCACAGCATTGGCTGACGCAGAGCAGATCGCCGCGGAGTTCGTAGCGGCCGCCACTCGCAAGGAGCAGAAGGGGGCAGTCCGTGCTGGCAGGCAGTCCTGATACTTGGCTCGCTCAATTTCGAGACCTTGGTGAGCAAATGTCCGAAGCGATTGAAGCTGCATGGCCGATTTGCATTAGGCCTTTGCAGACCAAGAAGGACGCGATGACGCATGAAGACCACATCACCGAACATCTCGTACAAGCTCTGAGGCGAACAAAGAAGGTACCCGGGCGGATCGAGTACCAGCAAGTACTTCTAATCGACGATGCCGATGGCAATGTGTCTCTGTCGAGCAGCATCGATTTCGTGCTGACCGTGGGGGATGATGAAGAGGTCTACTTGGCTTATGAGTGCAAGCGGCTGAATGTACCGTATGCAGCCCGAGTGCGAAGTCTCTGTGTCCCGTATGTCAAAGAGGGCCTCATGCGCTTCGTTACTGGCCAGTATTCCAACGGTCTTCCGATGGCGACGATGATCGGGTATGTCATGAACGGGGACAACGACAGGGCCCGTCGGGGTCTGCGCAAAGTCATGAAGGCACGCACAGCCACTCTTGGACTCACCTCCGAGCAGGACCACCCATCAGTACCGGGTGGGGCCACTCGGTTTAGTTCCACGCACACATGCAGACCCGGCCATAGCATGAGAGTGGAACACTATCTATTGCCTTGGCCATGACAGGCACCGGAAAATATCACTATCTTTGGCACAAGCTGGATGTTTTTTCATGAACTCTGGCAGTGGCCACCACCTTAGTGCCAAAGTTAGTGACAATCTGATTTATAATCAGTGGCTTGCTTTTCGTTAACTGTGGCATCCGACAGACGTTCCTGCGTTGAACATCCCCTACTGATCGAAGCAATCCCAGAAAGAGGCCCCCCGGCCTCTTTCTGCTTTTTGGAGGCGGCAATCTCTAGCTCCGCCCGCCCCAGGGAGAAAACTCAATGAGCGAACTGATCCTCTACCAGACCGACGACGGCAAGGCCCAGCTAAAGCTGCGGGCGGAAGACGGCAGCGTCTGGCTCAGTCAGGCCGAAATTGCGGAGCTGTTTGCCACTACGATTCCCAACGCCAACATCCACATCCGCAACATCCTGAAGGAAGGTGAGTTGAGCGCGGATTCAGTTATTAAGGAATCCTTAATAACTGCCGCCGATGGCAAGCGCTACCGCACCAAGCTCTACCGCCTCGAAATGATCCTGGCCGTCGGCTATCGCGTAAAAGGCGTACGCGGCACCCAGTTCCGCCAGTGGGCCACCACCTACCTCGCCGAATATCTGGTCAAGGGTTTCGTCATGGACGACGAACGCCTCAAGAACCCCGGCGGGTGGGATTATTTCGACGAACTGCTGGCCCGCATCCGGGAAATCCGGGCGTCCGAAAAGCGCTTTTACCAGAAGGTGCGCGACCTCTTCAGCCTGAGCGCCGACTACCGGAGCACCGACGCGACCGCCCAGCTCTTCTTTGCCGAAGTGCAGAACAAGCTGCTCTACGCCGTCACCCAAAAGACCGCCGCCGAGATCATCATCGACCGCGCCAGCGCCGATGCCCCCAACATGGGCCTCACCACCTGGAGTGGCAACCGCGTCCGCAAGCAGGATGTGATCGTCGCCAAGAACTACCTCACCGCCGACGAAGTGGACACCCTCAACCGCCTCGTCGTGATCTTCCTAGAACAGGCCGAACTGCGCGTCAGGCAGAAGCAGCAACTCACCCTCGACTACTGGCGGAACAACGTGGACCGGCTGCTTGAGTTCAACGACTACCCCATTCTTCAAGGCGCCGGCACGCGCTCGGCCGACCAGGCCAGCGCCGCTGCCCACGAGCGCTACGACGTTTTCGACACTCAGCGCCGCCATGCCGACGCACTGGCCGCCGATGCCGAAGACCTGCGGATGCTGGAAGGGCTGGAAAAGACGATGAAGGGGCGTTCAGGTAGGTCGGGTTAGCGCAGCGTAACCCGACAAGCAGCGCCGGCGTCTTGTCATGATCCAACGCCGCCCACCCCCGCCGATGTCCGCGCAGCGAAATCCAGATTGAGGTGGTCATTCGGCAAGGGGCATCGCCGTGCGCCATTTGGTTGGATGGACGGATAAGACTATCTCGGGCAACGACGGCATTCGACCCGAAGCGGCCGTTCGATCATCGTCTGTCTATGTTTGCTGTGCAGCAGCGGTTGCTGTCAGTGGCAGCCGTCTAGCATTCGCAACAAAGCAGCCTTTGGGCTCGGCGACAGCCACGCCCTTGCTTACTAAATCCCAAGCTTGTGGAAGAAGATTTTATTTCTCAGGATTGCATCGTTTAATACCTTGTCCCAGCTCAAAACTTCGATGTATATCTTGGGGCCAACTTGGTAAGAAAACCATCCCTTTCGGTCAGGCATCGGTGTGAAGCTCTTTTCTCTTTCAAGCCACTCTTCTACCTTCGGTGTAAAGTCGCAAACCACGTATCCATAAAATGGTGTATTTTCACTTACCTCCATTGGGCGCCCCGGAGGAGTTTTAAAACGTTTGTCCCTCAGTCTGTTTGCGTATCTAACGATTTGGGCAATTGGATCTTCGGTGGAAGAAGGATCGGCAAAATCGTCTCTGCCAGGGCGTTTGAACTCAAAAATTGTAATCGGATTCGTGGCGGTGTTGTCCCCGCGCATGGCGATTCGATGGCCGTAAACGATTACATCTCCCCTGTCTGTATTGCCGCCATCGAACGGAATGTCAGAGGAAACGTAGTTGGTAAAGCTAAGTCGCTCGTCCAAGATCCAGAGGTTATGTCCTTCGTAGGGAATACGGTCAGTATCCTTCTTTCTTGGAAAAATGATGTCATGGACCGCACCTTCCGTGTGGTATTTCCCATCGTCACGATAGTCAAGCTTTCTTGCGAGCAAATCTAGCAAGTATTTCCGTAGCGCAACATAGTGAATAAGTTCGCTTTTGCTCTTTTCGCTAATGTTTATTGCTACCGCTCTGGCGGCCTCGTCGCCTTGATCTGACGGCTCTTCCTTGTCCAATATGTTTCTTACTTGGACTCTAAGTTTTGTCTCAGTCTTGAATTGCTCTCGGTGAAGAATTTCTTCCATTTCTTCAGGCTTGGGGTGCATTGAGAATTCATTGAGATCAACATTCTTGAGCGTCTCCCTGTGCCAAGGTGCTTGCTGCTCAACGTATTCTTGAATGATGGCCTTCTTTCGTTCCAGTCGAGAAGCCACCTCTCCTGAAAATGCAGTATTCGCTAGCTTTGCAGCTTCTCTTTCGATCTCTGTTTGGCAGATATCTGCGTAGAGTTCGTTGTTTTCCTCGCGATCTCTGCGGAAATTGAATCCACCTCGTTCAATTGAGACATTGTCGTCAAGGTATTTTCCGAATACATATACCTTGATGATGTAATTTCTGCCTGGCGATTCAGGATTGCTGGACGGCTCGAAAAATTCGTCCTCGAACTCGGGAATGTATCGGTGAAGAAACGCGGTTTCAACCTCTCTTTTGTCAGCCACCAAGCTGATTTTGCTAACTTTTGATCCTGGTGAGAATATTTTGAATAAGCGGACCTTGAATTCCTGAGGACGCTCACTGCCTTGCAATGAGAATTCCGATTCGAGCAGGGGAAGCTCTTTGATAACAGCTTCTTTGCTTGAGAGGTACTCGTTAAGCGTTATTCTTTCGGATTCATCCTCTTCCATTAAAATAATGGTAGGGCAGCTATATTCTTCTGTAATAAAATATGGTAGCAATAGCTCAACGAGATTGCGGGCAATAGTCTTGGCGGATTGGTTAATGGCGGACTTTTTTTTCAGACCACCAAGTCTAGTTACTGACCCTGTCTGGCCTGTTTTTGCAGGTAGGCTAGCTTCGTTTGTAATGAAGTGCTTTTCATCACCCATCTTAAAGTCGAATGTCCAGTAGGTGCCATCCTTCTTTTGGAAGACGGAATTAATCCAAACGTGATCGAAGTATTTTAAATATGTGAGGCGCCCAAAACCTTTTCCGCCCTCGTTTATTTTTAGGTCGCTATATAGGGTGTCGAATGACTCTCGGTTTACCTCGTTGAAGCCGATTCCATTGTCTCTGACCTGGATCTCTTCAATTCTTCGATCTCCACTTTGGGTGCCATCTAATTCTAGCTGACCATTTCGCTTGAGTGTGACCGTTACTAGGCCGTTTGCTTCCTCTTTGGACTTAATGGCCTGAATCGAGTTAACAATTGCTTCAACGATTGGGGTGTAGATCGACGTCTTCTCTCTTATGTTGCTAACGGCTCTCTTGATGTGAATGTTGCTCATTCTTGCTCCCCTATTCATTAGATAGCTTGCCAACCTGCGTGATGATCCGTTAAAGCTGGTTGAGTTGACAAGGATGACCAGTCGAAATAGTGACGCCAATGTGATTCTATTTTTTTAACGATCTTACGCCCGCTCAACCCTGGCCTTGAGTGGGGGGAGATTGCGGCCTGATGCTCGATTACCTAATTTTGGCTTTCGCTGAGCGCCATGTGACCCCACGCCATATCGTCAATGGGCAGGTGCACAAATCAGAGGCCACTAGCCGGGGGGGCCGCACGCGGCTCCCGCGACCGTCAGCCGATTCCCCCCATTCTAGCGCACCAGCATGGCCGCCATCGCGATCCATACGTCCTGATCCAGCTCTCCAGCATCTCCCGGATCTCCGCACTTTCCCCGGCCGTCATCACGCAGCAACGGCCTTCCACGGTTACCCCGAACCCCGCGCTCCAGGGCAGCTTCCCAGGCCCTGGTCATCCTCCTCAATCACCAACCATTTGACATTGTCCGTCCTGGCATCCAAACTGCGCCCCGCACAAATTGTGCAAAAGACATACACACATAACATCATTGAGGAGCGGGAAATGACTCAGAACGTGGTTTCGCTGGTTTTGTCGGCCGAGCAGCTGGATCAGGCGCGCAAGGCCTTGGGGATGTTGGAGCAGAGTCTGGTGGATCTGATTTCCCTGTCTGTCGAGCAGCGTCAGGAGCTGCGCAAGATGGGGCCGAAATCCGAGATGTTTGCGCGCAAGGCGCATGAGGTGGTGCTGCAGAACCCGGACAGCATGCCCCGCTCCTTCGACATCGAAGCGTTTACCGAGGACATGCTGGCGCTGGATCAATTGCGGCCCTTGTTCCTGCGGATCACTGCGCTGGCGCGGCGGGCGGAGGATACGGAGATGGCGCTGGGGAGCGACATCTACAAGGCGACGCTGGATGCTTACCGGTTTGCCAAGGCGGCGGGCAAGGGGGCTGCGCTGGATGAGCTTTCAGAGCAGGCGGCGGTGCGTTTTGCCGGCCAGGGCAAGCGCAAAGGGGGGAGCGGCGGCACCCAGTCGTAATGAATGGCGGGTGGATGGGGGCGGTCCCGGTGGGGACATTGACTGGTTCAGGTGGAACTTGATGTAGTTCAGCTTCCACCTGATGTTTTTCAGGTTTTATTTGAACGGGTTCAGGTTTGAGTTGAACGGGTTCAAGTCCGGGTTGAACAAGTTCAAGTCTGACTTGAACTTGTTCAAGGTTTACTTGAAGTGGTTTAACCCGAAGGTGAATTGCCTTAACCCGGAGTTGAACCGGTTCAAGTCGGGCTTGACCGGATTCAAGCTGGAGATGAACCGGTTCAAGTAAAACTTGATCTGCCGGAGCCCGCAGCGGGCTTGTCGCCGCTCGAACTGAGCTCGCGCAGCCAGAAAGGGCGAGTCCTTCTGCTATTCCCCGTTCTTGTCCCCGAAGGTCCTTAGCATTTCCGCCGCCAGCCCCGGGTGGTGGATCAGGGTGGTCGCATCAAAGCCAAACTGGAAGAAGGGGGCGTAACCGGGCCAGGTGGCGGCGTCGGCGGGGGTGAGGGCACGGAAGCCCATGCTCCAGCTGCCGAACTCGCGGGTGGTGATGGGGGTGCGGCTCAGTTCAAAGATGTTCTGGTGGCGTGTGTCGGCGTGGATGCGCGCCATGGTTTCGGCCACCGCGCTTTCCTCGCCTTCCAGCACCTGCATGAAGGAGCCGCGGGCGTAGAGCAGCATGCCGGTGATGCCCCTTGGCGGGTTGTTGCGGATGGAAGCGTCGAGGATGCTCAGCAGATCGGACTGCTGGAGGACGTAGGCTTCGCTGCTCACGTAGATGACCTGAACAAGCTGGCTCATGGTGTCTCTCGCAAGGGGGGATTTGCCGCAGGATACACGAGCCTTGTTTCAGGGCGGGGGCTCATCCTGCACGCTGCCGGTGAGGCTCTCCACCAGTGCCGCGGCAAAGCCGGAGAGCTGCTCGCGCTTCTTCACGCATACCTTCAGATCCCGCTGGGCCCAAGGCTCCTGCAGCTCGAGGATGGCCAGCGCGGCGCGGGCCGGGCCGTCGGGGATGGCGCTCCTGGGCACCATGCCGAGGCCGACGCCGGCGCCCACCATCCGGCACACGGCCTCGAAGCTCCTTACCTGGATGCGCACTTCCAGATGCCTGCCCAGCGCGGCGGCGGCGTTCATGGTGAAGGTGTGGATGGCCGAGCCGGCGTGGAGCATCACGAAGGGCTGGTCCAGTACATCCACAAAGGCGGTGCTGGGCTGGGCGGCGAGGGGGTGATCCACCGGGGCGATCAGCACCAGCCGGTCGGCCCGATAGGGGATGAAGACCACCTCGGCGCCCTCGACCGATTCGGCCACCACGCCCACCTCCACCTCGCCCCGGGCCACGGCCATCACGATCTCGGGGCTGGTGTGCTCCTCCAGGGTGATGCTCACCTGCGGGTGGCTGCGCAAAAAAGCCGACAGGCTCTCGGGCAGGAAGGTGTGGGTGGCGTGGGTGTTGGCCCACAGATTGACGTGGCCCTTCACGCCCTTGGCGAAGGGCGAGAGGTCGGCGTGCATCTGCTCCAACTGGGCAAACACCTGGCGGGCGTGGCGCAGCAGGGCTTCGCCGGCGCGGGTGAGCTTGACCCCGCGGGCCTCGCGGATCAGCAGCGGGGTGCCGATGGATTCTTCCAGCAGACGGATGCGATGGCTGGCCGAAGACGGCGCCAGATGCACCCGCTCGGCCCCGCGGGTGAGGTTGCGGAGTTCGGCAATGGCCACGAAGAGGCGCAGGTCGGTGAGGTCGTAGTGCATCAGTGTTGGTGATGGACGAAGGCTGGCTTGGGGAAAAGCCAATTTTAAGGGGTTGATCGGCCGGTCATCATTCGTTTTATCACAACACTGGCAGGAGCGCCCCAAATGCCCTGGAAACATTGGTCCACCGAGCGGATGGGCGTTGCCCTGGCGGTGCTGGCGGCCTTCGGCTTCTCGTTCAAGGCGATCTTCGTCAAGCTGGCCTACGCCGCCGCGCCGGTGGAGGCGATCACCCTGCTCACCCTGCGGATGAGCTTCTCGCTGCCCATCGTGCTGGGCGTGGGGCTGTGGATCGGGCGCGATGCGCCGCCGCTGGCCCGGCGCGACTGGGGCATGCTGGTGGCGCTGGGGCTGCTGGGCTACTACGGCAGCAGCATCCTGGATTTCGTCGGGCTGCAGTACATCTCGGCGGCGTTGGAGCGGCTGATCCTGTTCGTCTATCCCACCCTCACCGTGCTGATCGGCGTGCTCTTCATGGGCAAGCGGCTGGAGCGGCGGCAGGTGGCGGCGCTGGTGCTGTCGTACGCTGGCATCGGGCTGGCCTTCGCCCATGATCTGAAGATCGCCGGCGACACCCACGCGGTGTGGCTGGGCGCGGCCTTCGTGTTCGGCTCGGCCCTCACCTACGCGCTGTACAGCGCCGGCACCGAGCTTGCGGTGCGCCGGCTCGGGGCGATCCGCTTCGCGGCGCTGGCGATCATCGTGTCCACGGTAGCCACCCAGCTCCACTTTGTGGTCAGCCAGCCCCTGTCGGCGCTGGCGCAGCCGCTGCCGGTGTATCTGTACGGCGCGGGGATGGCGATCTTCTCGACGGTGCTGCCGGTGTTCTGGCAGTCGGTGGCGATCCGCCGGATCGGTGCGGCGCGGGCGGTGTTGATCGGTACCCTCGGGCCGGTGCTCACCATCGTCTTCGGCTGGGTGCTGCTGGATGAAGCCATCTCCCTGCAGCAGATGGCGGGGGCCGCGCTGGTGCTGGGCGGCGTGCTGATGGTGACGCGTCGCAGCGCGGCGGTCCGGCTCCCGGGGGCGGCTGGCGTCGGTCGTCCATCCACGGGCTGATCCGGCGCGGCGATTGCGTGCGTCTGTCATGGCCGGACGCCCTAGAATGGCGAGGCTCACAACCGTAACCAGGGAGTCCGCCATGGGTGATGTCGCAACAGGTCGTATTTCATTCGGATGCATGCTGCTGGCCGTGCCGGCGCTGATGCTGGCGGGGGCCGCAGCCCACGCCGACAGCGCCGCCAGGGGGCCGGCTTTCGGGCAGTGGGGCGTCGAGACCCGCTACATCGCGCCCGAGATCACGCCGGGCGACGACTTCTACCGCCACGTGAATAAAGGCTGGCTCGATACCGCCACGATCCCCCCGGGCCTGCCCATGAACGGCGCCTTCGTGGGGCTGGCGCTGAGTACCGAGCGGCAGATGCAGGCCATCGTCGATGACGTCCTCGGACAGCAGGCGCCCGTGGGCACGCCGGTACAGCAGATCGCCGATCTGCACGCCAGCTATACCGACATGGCGCGGCGCAACGCGCTCGGCAGCCGCCCGCTGCAGGCCGGGCTGGATGCAATCCTCACGCTCACCGACCGGCGCGACTTTGCCCGCCGGATGGGCGAGCCCGGCTATGGCTCGGTGGTCGGGATGGGCGTCGACCAGGACCCGGGCAACCCCCGGCGCTACGTGCTGTCGCTTTCCCAGAGCGGTATCGGGCTGCCGGGGCGGGATTACTACCTGAAGGACGAGGAGCCCTACATCGGCTTTCGCAGCGCCTACCGCGACTACATCGAGGGCGTGTTCCAGCGCGCCGGGGTGGGCGATGGCAAGGCCCGGGCCGAGGCGATCGTCGCCTTCGAGACGGCGCTGGCGGCCACCCACTGGACGCCGGAAGCCCAGCGCGACGCGGTGAAGACCTACCACCCCATGTCGGTGAAAGCCCTCGCCCGCTATGCCCCGGGCTTCGACTGGGCGGCCTTTCTGGGGGCCGGCGGCTTCGACGGGGTGACGCGCGTCAATCTGAGCACCGACACCGCGGTGAAGGCCGCCGCTGCGCTCTTCGGCAAGACGCCCGTCGATACCCTGCGGGCCTACACCGCCTTCCACTACCTTGATCGGCGCGCGCCGCTGCTCTCGCAGCCGTGGGTCGATGCCCATTTCGATTTCTACGCCCGGCGCCTCGGCGGCATCGCGGTGCAGCGGCCCCTCGACAAGCAGGCGCTGGAATTCCTGGCCCGGCCGCCGGTGGCCGAGCAGATGGGCAGACTCTACGCCGAGCGGTATTTCCCGTCCGATTCCAAGGCGGCGGCGGACAAGCTGGTGCGCTTCCTGCGGGCGGCCTTCCGCGAACGTCTCGCCCGCTCCGAGTGGATGGACGCCCCGACCCGCAAAGCGGCCATCGCCAAGCTCGACGCGGTGACCGTGAAGATCGGCTACCCCGACAAGTGGCACGATTTCAGCGCCGTTCGCGTGGCCCGGGACGACCTCCTCGGCAACGTGATGCGCTATGAGGCGTGGGCCCAGCGGGATGCGCGGGCCATGCTCGACGGGCCGGTGCGCAAGTGGGAATGGAGCGCCCTCACCATGCCCCAGGTGATCAACGCCTATTACAGCTCGGCCGGCAACGAGATCGTCTTTCCGGCGGCGATCCTGCAGCCGCCCTTCTTCGATCCGAAGGCCGACCCGGCGGTCAATTACGGCGCCATCGGCATGGTGATCGGCCACGAGCTCGGCCACGGTTTCGACGACCAGGGCAACCGCTTCGACGGCCGCGGCGCGCTGCGCAACTGGTGGACCGAGCCGGCCCGCGCCGCCTTCGAGCTGCGGGCGAAGCAGCTGGTGGCCCAGTACGACGCCTACTCGCCGCTGCCCGGCCTCAATCTGAGCGGCCAGCTCACCCTCGGCGAGAACATCGGCGACCTGGGCGGCATCGCCATCGCCTGGAGCGCCTACCGGAAGCTGGTGGCCACCGATTACGCCGGTCAGGCGCCGGTGATCGACGGCTACACCGGCGACCAGCGCTTCTTCCTGGGCTACGCCCAGCTGTGGCGCTCGCAGTACAACGAGGGCTTCCTGCGGCGCATCACCCTCACCGATCCCCACAGCCCGGGCGAGTTCCGGGTCAATGGCGTGCTGCGCAACTTCGGGCCGTGGTACGAGGCCTTCGATGTGAAGCCCG
Organism: Zoogloea oryzae; assembly: GCF_030161255.1. Taxonomy (NCBI): domain Bacteria; kingdom Pseudomonadati; phylum Pseudomonadota; class Betaproteobacteria; order Rhodocyclales; family Zoogloeaceae; genus Zoogloea; species Zoogloea oryzae. The sequence goes on along the minus strand of NZ_BSPX01000019.1, from coordinate 4,421 downwards.
GCAACGCGCTGTACCTGCCGCCCGAGGCGCGGGTGAGCATCTGGTGATCGGGGCGCCCCTTACCGGGCGAGCAGCGTGAGCGTGCGCGCCCGGTAGTCCCACACCGTCACGTACTGGCGGAGAAACGCATGGCCCAGCCCCACGCGGTCGTGGGGCGCGGTGCTGAAGCTGAGCCCACGCACGTCGTGGAGCGCCTGCCCGGCGTGGCTGAGCCCGTTCAGGCTGGCCACCCGGCGGGCCGCGTAGGCGCCGTAGGTGTAGGGGCTGGCGCTGATCTGCAGCCGGCCCCGGCGCTCCAGCCGGGCCTGGGTGGCCGTGGTGAGCTCCAGGGTGCCGAGGTTGCCGGTGTCGAAGAACGCGGTGAGCGTCTCGTCCCCGATCCGGATGGCTACCTCGGGCATCTTTCCATCCACCCCGGTGGGGGTGAAGGGCAGGGTGGCGACCACCCGCGCCGGGTCGATCACCCGGGGGAGGGCCGCGGCATCCTGGCCGTAGGGGTGGAAGGCGATGGTCTGGGCGTCGTAGTCGATCACGAACACGTAATCACGGTTGAAGCCGTGGCCGATGCTGCCCAGGAAGGCCGGGGTGTAGGCGGCCTCGAGAAACTGCCAGTCGGTGTGGATGAGGCCGGGCACCGCGTCGAGGCGCACGTCCCGGCCGATCTCGATGGCGACGGGGGCGCGCTGCCGGTACAGCACCATCGGCTGCCCGGAGGCCGCGTGGCCCTCGCCGATGCGGCTGTCCTTCGCCAGCGGTAGGTAGTGGTTGTTCAGGAAGAACGGGAACTCGGTGCCCGTATCGAACATGAACTTGCCCCGCCGGCCATCCACCGCTCCGTCGATCAGGATGTGGCCGTTGAAGGTGTAGAAGGGCAGCGTGAAGCCGGCGTCGGCGGCGGACGCCAGGCCGGGCGCGAGGAGGCTCATCCCCGCCAGCATCCACAGGGCGAGCAGGGTGTGGAGTTTTCGGGTCATGGGCGGGGCTTTCCTGGCGGGGGCGAGGGCGCATTAGAGCACCGGGTCATGACGGCGGCAATCGGCGGCGGCGGTGCCCTGCCCGGCGGGAGAATTCCGTTTCCCTTTTGCCCGGGTCGCGCCATACTGCGTTGACGATGCAGTGCACCAAATGGTGCGCCGGCATCCGTTCAAGCCAACTCGACCACCGATCGACGCCTGCCAGCCGGGCGCCGGTGCCTGGCATCGCTCCGCCGGTATGGCAGCGGGGAAACCCGTGGGGGCGGCCGCGCGCCGTGCCGTCCCTTCAATCCTCCCCGAAAGGACGGACGCGTCATGCCCAACCGCGACAACGAGCGCTGGCAGCAGTGCTGGCGGGATCGTGAGATCGGCTTCCATCAGGCGGCGGTCAATCCGCTGCTGATCCGCTACTGGCCGGCGCTCGGGCTGGCGGCGTCGGACAAGGTCTTCGTGCCCCTGTGCGGCAAGAGCCGCGATCTGCTGTGGCTGCACCAGCAGGGCCACGAGGTGATCGGGGTGGAGCTGAGCCCCATCGCCGCCCGCGACTTCTTCAAGGAGAGCCGCCTGCAGCCGGTGCGCCACAAGCTGGGCGCCTTCACCCGCTGGAGCAACGGCCGGCTGGCGATCCACTGCGGCGACTTCTTCGCGCTCACTGCCGCCGATCTGGGCGACGTGAAGGCCATCTACGACCGCGCCTCGCTTACCGCGCTGCCCGAGGAACTGCGGGCCGCCTATCTCGCCCACCTGCGCGCCATCGTGCCCGCCGACTGCCGGATCCTGCTGCTCACCACCGAAGACGCCGAGGGCCACGAGACCGACGAGGAGCTTCTCGCCATCTCGGCCGAGATCGCCGGGCTGTACGGGCGGCTCTTCAATGTGGAGCTGAAGAGCGCCCAGTGTTTTCTCGAGGCCCTGCCCGACGGGGCCCCGGGCGAACGGGGCCGGGTGGTGCAGAAGGCGTACTTCCTCACGCCGAGGCCGGTGTAGCCGGCGCCGGCGGGCCATCCGGCTTCAATCCGCGGCCTGCGCTGCCGTTAAACCTGACTTTGGTCAGGGGATTGAGCATGAGCCTGCGTTATTCCCACGAAGAACTGTTCCGCAGCTTGCAGGCGCTCGAAGAGGCCACGTTTCCGAAGGTGTGCCGCAACTGTGGTCAGGCCTACGCCGATGCGGAGGAATTTCTGGCCGCCACGCGGCAGGTCCGGGCCGATCATTCGGGCCTCAAGGCGAGCATCGACGACGACGGCAGCGCCATCGTCGAGGTGTTCCGCAACTGCGTGTGCGGCTCGACCCTGCTCGAAGTCTTCTACGACCGCCGCGACCAGACCGCCAACGGGCTCAAGCGGCGCCAGCGCTTTGGCGAACTCCTCGACAAGCTGATCGCCGACGGAGTCGATCAGCAGGTGGCGCGCACCGAGCTGCTGAAGGTCGTCCGCGGCCAGCCCCACAACCTGATCGGCCTGATCCGCGCCACCAAGGACGGCGCCGGCGACTGACGCGCGGCCGGGGTTTCCGGCCCGGCGCCGCTGTGGGACGATCGGGCTTCACCGACCCGCCGCCTGCCCGCCATGTACATCCCGCCCGCCTTCCGCGAAGCCACCCCCGACACCCTGCACGCGCTGATGCGCGCCCATCCGCTGGCGCTGCTCGTCACCCACGGGCCCGGCGGGCTGATGGCCTCGCCGGTGCCGTTCCTGATCTACCCGGATGAAGGCGGGCACGGCGTGCTGCGCGCCCACGTGGCCCGGGCCAATCCCCACTGGCGCGAGCTGGCCGGGCTGGACGAATGCCTGGTGGTGTTCCAGGGCGAGGAGGGCTACGTGACGCCCTCGTGGTACGCCACCAAGGCGGCCACCGGCAAGGTGGTGCCCACCTGGAACTACGCCACCGTGCATGCCTGGGGCCGCCCGACGGTGGTGGAGGACGCGGGCTGGCTGCGCCGCCAGATCGACGACCTCACCCGGCTGCAGGAAGATCGCCGCCCCGAACCGTGGGCGGTGGATGACGCCCCGGCGGATTTCATCGCCGCCCAGATGAAGGCCATCGTCGGCATCGAGATCCCCATCGCCCGGATCGAGGGCAAGTGGAAGATGAGCCAGAACCGCGCCGCCGAAGACCGGGCCGGCGTGGCGGCGGGCCTGGCGGACGTCGCCGACCCCCACCACGACGCGGCGCTGGCCGACGCGGTGAAGCGCCGGCTGTAAGCCCGCCGGGCTCAGGCCCTCAGGGCGCCAGCCGGGCCTTGTGCCACGCGCCGTCCTGCAGCCGGTAGGCGATGCGGTCGTGCAGGCGCGAGGCGCGGCCCTGCCAGAACTCCCAGTAATCCGGCACCAGCCGGTAGCCGCCCCAGTGGGGCGGGCGGGGCGGGTTGAGGCCGAACTTGAGCCCGTACTCCGCCGCCCGGGCGAAGATGGTGCCGCGCCCGGGGATGGTCTCGCTCTGGGGCGAGGCCCAGGCGCCGATGCGGTGGGTCAGCGGCCGGCTGGCGAAGTAGGCGTCGGATTCCTCGGCCGACACCTTCTCGACGCGCCCCTCGATGCGCACCACGCGCTCCAGCTCGACCCAGTGAAACTGCAGCGCCGCGAAGGGCTGGTGTTCCAGCTCGCGGCCCTTGCGGCTGGCGTAGTTGGAAAACCACACGATGCCCCGGGCGTCGCAGCCCTTGATGAGCACCACGCGGGTGGACGGCCGGCCGTCGGGGCCGACGGTGGCGAGGGTCATCGCGTTGGGTTCGGGCAGGCCGCGGGCAAGGGCTTCGTCCAGCCAGGCGGTGAACTGGGCGGTGGGTTCGGTGGCCACCTGGTCTTCGTCCAGGCTGCCGTGCTCGTAGCTCTTGCGCAGGTCGGCGAGGTTGGGCTTGTCGGTCATCGGGGGCTCCGGGTTCGGTGCGGGGTTGGACGCTGGCCTAGCTGCGCAGGTTCGCGATGGCCCGCGGCGCCACGCCCAGATCGCGCCAGTCTTCCGGGTGGCAGCTGAACAGCAGGATCTGGTGGCGGGTGGCGGCGTCGAAGAGGACGCGCTTCATCTGGGCGAGGCGTTCGGCGTCGCTGTGGACCAGCGCGTCGTCGAGGATGATGAGGGTCGGCCGGCCGGCTTCCTTCAGCAGGTCGGCGTAGGCGAGGCGGCTGATGACGCCCATCTGCTCCCGGGCGCCGAAGCTGAGGGCGTCGAAGGGGCCGGTCTCGGTTCTGGCGCTGCCGTTGGGCCCACGGCGGGTGAGGGCGCCGGGCTGCAGGCGCTCGTCGATCTCCAGGCTGGCGTCGGGGAACAGCAGGTGCAGGTAGTGATCGAGATGGCGCTTGAGGGGCGCCTGCAGGCGCCGGGTGAGGGCCTTGCGGCGGGCCTGCAGCAGCCCCAGCAGGTGATCGAGCGCGGTGGCCCGGCGGGCGAGCTCGGCCCTGCGGCGCTGGGCCTGGGCGAGGTCGCGGGCGACTTCGGCGCGCTGTT
>NZ_BSPX01000018.1:0-63892 GCF_030161255.1 Zoogloea oryzae | reverse complement strand
CCACGCTCGCCATCCGCCAGCGCTCCCGGGGCCAGCCCGCCACCGGTGGCGCCGGCCGGCTGGCCGAGGTGCTGGCCGGCTTCACCCACGTGTGGCGCACCCGCCTGCTGCTGGCGGTGATGAGCGTCGATCTGGTAGCCGTGCTGTTCGGCGGCGCGGTGGCGCTGCTGCCGATCTACGCCAAGGACATCCTGCAGGTCGGCCCCGCCGGGCTGGGCATCCTCAGCACCGCGCCCGCCGTGGGCGCCGCCACCGCCGGGCTGCTGATCGCCCGCTTCGGCGTGGCGCTGGACGCCCGGCTGTTCCTCGGCGCAGTGGGCGGTTTCGGGCTGATGACCGTCGTCTTCGGGCTGTCCACGTCGTTTCCGCTATCGCTGGTGGCGCTGGCGCTCCTGGGCGGGCTCGACAGCATCAGCGTGGTGATCCGCCAGACGGTGATCCAGCAGGCCACGCCGGACGCCCTGCGCGGCCGGGTCGGCGCGGTCAATCGCGTCTTCATCAGCTCGTCCAACGAGCTGGGCGCGCTCGAATCCGGCCTCCTCGCGGCCCTCGCCGGGCCGGTGGCGGCGGTGGTCGGCGGCGGGCTCGTCACGGTGCTGGTCGCGGTCGCCAGCCCTCGCATCTTTCCGCAGCTCCGAATGCTGCGGCGCAGCGTAAACGACTGATCCAACAGCATTTTCTGATCTAGCTCAAACCAGCGGGGGTTTCCCGGCGCATACTCGTGGCGTGACTCCCGCAGGAGACGTCCGTGCCCACATCCCCCCTCGCCGCGCCGGCCGACCTTGACGGCGTACTGCAGCGACACCAGCACAACCCGACCCGCCTGCTGCAGATCCTCATCGACGCCCAGGATCTGACCGGCTGGCTGCCTGCCCCGACCCTCACCCACATCGCCGCGGCCCTCGGCATCCCCCGCGCCCGGGTCGAAGGCGTGGCCGGTTTCTACAGCTTCCTGTACACCCGGCCCGTCGGGCGCTACCGGGTGCTGTTCTCCGACAACATCACCGACCGCATGCTCGGCAACGACGGGCTGCTGGACGCCCTGTGCCGCAAGCTGTGGGTCGAGCCCGGCAAACTGTCGGAAGACGGCCTGGTGAGCGTGACCACCACCTCCTGCACCGGCCTGTGCGACCAGGGGCCGGCGATCCTCGTCAATGGCCTCGCCATCGGGCAGCTCAATCACCGGCGCATCAACGAGATCGCCGAACTGATCCGCCAGCAGCGCCCGCTCGATCTGTGGCCGGCCGAATACTTCCGGGTGGACGACAACATCCGCCGCAAGGACGCCCTGCTCGAACTCCAGATGCCGCCGGGCGACGCGCTCCGCGCCGCCATCGCCCGTGGCCGCGACGGCTGGCTCGACGAGGTGCGCGCCTCGCGCCTGCGCGGCCGGGTCGGCGCGGGCTTCGCCACCGCGGTGAAGTGGGAAAGCGCCCGCAACGCGCCGGGCGCCGACAAGGTCATCGTCTGCAACGCCGACGAAGGCGAGCCCGGCACCTTCAAGGACCGCGTGCTCCTCAACAGCTACGCCGATCTGGTTTTCGAGGGCATGAGCCTCGCTGCCTGGGCCATCGGTGCCCAGACCGGCTTCCTCTACCTGCGCGGCGAGTACCGCTACCTGCGCCCGCAGCTCGAAGCCGCGCTGGCCCGCCGCCGCGAGGCCGGGCTCCTCGGCTCCGCCATCCTCGGCACGCCGGGCTTCGACTTCGACATCCAGATCCACCTGGGCGCCGGCGCCTACGTGTGCGGCGAGGAATCCGCGCTCATCGAATCCCTCGAAGGCAAGCGCGGCACCCCGCGCATCCGCCCGCCCTTCCCGGTGGTCAAGGGTTACCTCGGCCGGCCGACGGCGGTGAACAACGTCGAGACCCACGCCAAGACCTGCCTCATCGCCCTTTACGGCGGCGAAGCCTTCGCCGACACCGGCACCGCGCAATCCACCGGCACCAAGCTGCTGTCCATCTCAGGCGACTGCGCTGCGCCGGGCATCTACGAATACCCCTTCGGCGTGCCCATCACCCGCATCCTCGAAGACTGCGGCGCCAGCGACACCCAGGCCGTGCAGGTGGGCGGCGCGGCGGGCATCTGCCTCGCCAACTACGAGTTCCACCGCCACATCGCCTACGAAGACGTGCCCACCGCCGGCGCCTTCATGGTCTTCGACGGCACCCGCGACCTGTTCGACGTGGCCCGTGCCTTCGTCCATTTCTTCGCCCACGAGAGCTGCGGCTTCTGCACCCCGTGCCGCGTGGGTACCTCGCTGCTCAAGGGCTTCATGGACAAGCTGGCCGACGGCCACGGCGCCCGGGCCGATCTCAACGACATCGAGTGGCTCGACCGCCTGCTCAAGAACGCCAGCCACTGTGGCCTCGGCAGCGCGGCGCCGAACCCGGTGATCGACACCCTGCAGAAGTTCCGCCCGGCCTACGAGCGGCGGCTGGTGTCGCTGGATTTCGAGCCCGCCTTCGATCTGGATGATGCGCTGGCCGAAGCCCGCCAGCTCACCGCCCGGGACGACCCCGGCGCCCACCTGAAGACCCACGAGGAGGATGCGCAATGAAACAGTTTCTCCTCGACGGCCAGCCCGTGCCGTTTGAAGACGGCCAGACCATCCTCGAAGCCGCCCGCGCCGCCGGCCATTACATCCCCAGCCTGTGCTGGCACAAGGATTTTCCGCCCCACGGCAGCTGCAAGCTGTGCGTGGTGAAGAGCGCCGGCCGCCATGTCTCGGCCTGTGCCACGCCCGCCAAAGATGGCGCTGAGGTGGAGAGCAACACCCCCGAGATGAACGGCGAGCGCCGCGGCATCCTGCAGATGCTGTTCGTCGAGGGCAACCACTTCTGCCCGTCCTGCGAGAAGAGCGGCAACTGCGAGCTGCAGGCGCTGGGCTACGAGTACGAGATGCTCACCCCGCGCTTCCGGCACTTCTTCCCGGACCGCCCGGTGGATGCCTCGCACCCGGACGTGCTGCTCGATTTCAACCGCTGCATCTTCTGCGAGCTGTGCGTGCGCGCCAGCCGCGATATCGACGGCAAGTCGGTGTTCGCCCTCACCGGCCGCGGCATCGACAAGCACCTGGTGGTCAATGCCGAATCCGGGCGCCTGGCCGACACCGATTTCAGCAAGGACGACCGCGCGGCGAACATCTGCCCCGTGGGCGTGATCCTGCCCAAGGGCACGGGCTTTGCGGTGCCCATCGGCGAACGCAGCTTCGACACCAGCACGATCAGCGCCAGAACGCTGAAGGAGGAGTCATGAACATGAGCGTCCACGCCCGGCCGCCCGAAGTGGGCGCAAACCCTCCCTCGGGGAGGGTGGAGCAGGGGTTTCGCGGTGCACCGCACCGCACCTGCGGAACGGCTTGGCTGTGCAAAGCCAAGCCTCCGTCACGCAGTGACCGGAGGGTCGTTCCATGAACGCCCCCCGCAAGCTGCGTGTCGCCACCACCTCGCTGGCCGGCTGCTTCGGCTGCCACATGTCCTTCCTCGACATCGACGAACACCTGTTCGAGCTGGTGGAGCTCATCGAATTCGACCGCTCGCCCCTCACCGACATCAAGGACGTGGGCCCCTGCGACATCGGCCTGATCGAAGGTGGCGTGTGCAATTCCGAGAACGTGCACGTGCTGCGCGAGTTTCGCCGCAACTGCAAGACGCTGATCGCGCTCGGCGCCTGCGCCGTCACCGGCGGCTTGCCCGCCCAGCGCAACCACCTGTCGCTGTCCGAATGCCTGCGCGAGGTCTATCAGTTCCGCCCCGGCGTCGAGAACGGCCAGATCCCCAACGACCCGGAGCTGCCGCTGCCCCTCGATAAAGTTCGGCCGATCCACGAGGTGGTGCGCGTCGATTACTTCATCCCCGGCTGCCCGCCCTCGGGCCCGGCGATCTGGAAATTCCTCACCGACCTGATCGCCGGCCGCACCCCGCGGCTGACCGGCGGGTTGCTGCATTACGATTGAGGGGCGGTGAGGAGACATGAGCAAGGAGTGAGGAGGCCGCGCCCGAACGCTTTGCGCTGACGATCGCCAGCGCACAAAGCTGAAAGAAGGCCTCCTCACTCCTCACGCCTTACTCCTCACTGCTCCGAAGGAGCCCCCCCATGAGCTTCGAACTGGAAACTGCCGCCAACCGCGAAAACCTGCGCCGGGTTGCCATTGATCCCGTTTCGCGGGTCGAGGGCCACGGCAAGGTCACCCTGCTGCTGGACGACGCCGGCCACGTGAAGGAAGCGCGGCTGCACATCGTCGAGTTTCGCGGCTTCGAGAAATTCATCCAGGGCCGGCCGTACTGGGAAGTCCCGGTGATGGTCCAGCGCCTGTGCGGCATCTGCCCGGTGAGCCACCACCTCGCCGCCGCCAAGGCCCTCGACCCGGTGGTGGGCGCAACAACGATCACCGCCAGCGCCGACAAGATCCGCCGCCTGATGCACTACGGCCAGATCCTGCAATCCCACGCGCTGCACTTCTTCCACCTGTCGTCGCCGGATCTGCTGTTCGGATTTGAATCGCCGGTGCAGCAGCGCAACATCGTCGGCGTGGCGGCGGCCTATCCCGAGGTGGCCCGCCAGGGCGTGCTGCTGCGCAAGTTCGGCCAGGAGGTGATCCGCGTCACCGCCGGCAAGCGGGTGCACGGCACCGGTGCGATCCCCGGTGGGGTGAACAAACTGGTGAGCCGCGAAGACCGCGACCTGCTGCGCATGGATGCCGACCAGATGATCGCCTGGAGCCGCGACGCGGTGCATCTCGCCCGCAAGCTCCACGAGACCAACGGCGCGCTGTACGACGAGTTCGGGCTGTTCCGCAGCCACATGCTGAGCCTCGTGCGGGCCGACGGCGCCCTCGACCTCTACGACGGCGTGCTGCGCCTGCGCGACGCCCGCGGCCTCATCGTGAAGGACGGCGTGCCCTGCGCCGACTACGACGTGCATCTGCGCGAAGAGGTGAAGAGCTGGAGCTACATGAAGTTCCCGTACGTCGAGGCCCTCGGCCCTGCCAAGGGCTGGTACAAGGTCGGCCCGCTGGCCCGGGTGCAGAACTGCGACTTCATCCCCAGCCCGCTGGCCGAAGCCGAGCGCCAGGCCTTCATCGACCACGGCGAGGGCGAGCCCATCCACGCTCCGCTGGCCTACCACTGGGCGCGGATGATCGAGATGCTCCACGCCGCCGAAGTGATCCGCGATCTGCTCGACGACCCGGACATCCTCGCCGGCGAGCGCATGGCCGAAGGCCCCCGCGGCCGCGAAGGCGTCGGCATCATCGAGGCGCCACGCGGCACGCTGATCCACCACTACCGGGTGGACGACGACGATCTGGTGAGCTACTGCAACCTCATCGTCTCCACCACCCACAACAACCAGGCCATGAACGAGGCCGTGCGTCAGGTGGCCCGCCGCTATCTGGACGGCCGCCAGCTCACCGAAGGGCTGCTGAACCACATCGAAGTCGCCATCCGCGCCTTCGACCCGTGCCTGTCCTGCGCCACCCACGCACTCGGCAAGATGCCCCTGGCGGTCGAACTGGTGGATGCGGATGGCGCGCTAGTGGATCGCGCCACCAGCGGTCGCTGAGGCGGGAGATGGACGTGGTGGTGTTCGGGGTCGGCAACCCCTCGCGGGGCGACGACGCCATCGGCCCCCGGTTGATGGCGGAACTCGAAGCCGCTGCCCGGCCCGGGGTGCGGCTGGTAGAGGATTTTCAGCTGCAGGTCGAGCATGCCCTCGATCTGGAGGGCGCCGCGCTGGCGCTCTTCATCGACGCCGGCACCGGCACGCCGGCGCCCTTCACGTTTGCCGAAATCGAGCCCCGCGCCAGCCGCGCGGTGAGCAGCCACGCCCTCGACCCTGCTGCCGTGCTGCAGGTCTTCCGGGACGTGCGGCAGGCGCCGCCACCGCCTGCCTTCGTGCTGTGCGTGAGAGGGGAATCCTTCGAACTCGGCGCGCCGCTCAGCGAAGGGGCCGAACGGCACTTGACGGCAGCCCGGCAATGGCTCGCCAACTGCCTTGCCAACCCGACGCCAGAGCACTGGCGCCAGCTGACCGGGGATCTGGCGTTTACGCCCTGACCGCCTGACGGCGACGGCCGTACTCGTCCAGCAGCAGCGCCATGGCGTGATCGGCGCCGTCCGCCAGCCGCGCCGGGTTACGCATCTGCACAACCAGCGCCACTTGTCCGCGGCCTTCGACCACGCGCCCGCCACGCACCAGCATCAGGTGGTCACAGGACAGCTCGTGCCACACCGGCGCCAGCGCATCGATCTCCACCTCCAGCATGCAGCTGCGGGTCGCCAGCCAGGCGCTCATCTCCGCCGCGAAGGCCTCGCACGAGATCACCCGCTCGGACTCGCCACAGCGGCCAAAGCCACCCGCCCACGCGAGCTCCTCGTGGATGCTGTGGCCATCCGCCGCAATGAGGCCGATGGCAACCCTATCGGCGCCCAGCGCCCGGTGCAGCTGACGCAGCGCCCGCAGGCTGGCAAAACGGAAATCCTCCAGATGCCGCACCAACGCGGCTCCGGTGATCGCGGCCTCCGTAACCGGATCGCTCGCGCCCCATTTTCCGCCCTCATCCGGAACGGAACACAGGCTGTCTGGCATGGACCAACGGATCTGTTCACTGCGCAACATTCTCTCACCTGCTTTTGGGGCACATCGGATGAAGAGCCGATCCGGACAGAAACCGCCTGCCGCGCACCCGGCTCACAAAACTTCATTTTTATAAAAACCAATGCCTTTTTTATAAATTCACACGCAATCGTTATATGTCGATAAATTTCACATTGATCACGATATGTACCTGGAGAACTTATCCACGGCGACGTGCGATTTAACGAAATTTTATAAATCAGATGAATATTTTGACGTGCGTTATTACGCACCGGACGCTAACGGATCGGGAAAATGTCACGGACTGTGTCGACATTTTTTGCGAGCGGCATCCGCAGAGCGCCGGAGAAGGGGTGGAGGGCAATGACAGACGGGCCATGACAAGCGCCCAAAAGAAAACGGCCGGCAAAAGCCGGCCGTCTGGAAGACAGGACGATCAGGCCGCTCGACCGCGGCGCTGCATGGCCATGATCTTGGCCTGGACATAGCCCTTCAGCTCGCGGAAAGGCACGGGCTTGCTGTAAAAGATGACGTCCGGAGGCAGGCCGCCGTTCTCGAGGATCTCGTCTTCGGTGAGGCCGCTGACCACCACGATGTCGAGCTCCTGGAGCTGGGGGTCGGCGCGCAGGCGGCGGATCATCTCGAAACCGTCGATGCCGGGCATGCGCAAGTCGGTGATGAGCAGATCGGGCGGAACACGGCCGATCTCCAGCAGACCGTCGATACCGCTGGACACCAGGCGGATCTGCAGCGGCAGGCCCCATGACGAAAGGGTGTGCTCGTAGAGCTTCTGCAGGATGCGGTCATCCTCGGCCACCAGCACCTGAAGGCTGTTGGCCGCCGGGCGTGGCTGGCTCTGAGGGCTGCCGGCCATCGAACGGGCGCGGAACTCCTCGATCGAGCTGACACGGATGCGCCGATGCCCGCCGGCCGTCTTCCAGCCCTCCAGCTGGCCATTTTCGACCATCTGCTGGACGGTACCCAAAGACAATCCAAGACGCTGGGCGGCTTCGGAAGTACTGCAATATTCCTTTTCAGGCGTTTCGGGCGTGACGGCCATGAGTCAATCGGGAGAAAAGAACAAACGATTCAAGGGATGGTAACGGTTCTGTCATTCGGGGCTCGCTACCGGATCTACCCCGAAGGGGCATTCTGGCAGACAGCTGACGAGACCCGAAGAGTGTAAACAAACACTCTTCTTTATCAAAATCAGTAATTACACTAAATCGACACCCCGGATTGGACAACAACAGCAAACAAAAACGCTTTTACAAGCCAGATTGTTCGCCAGACAAAACAATAAAACCTAACGCCCCCCGCTGCAGGCAAAACCTGTCGGCAACGGTTGATCTATAACTAAAGTGTAGCAGCTTGGCCCGGCGACACGGCAAGAACCGCATGAGCGCTAGGCGCCGGCAGGGCGCTGCACGCCGACGCCCAAAACAAGACAGCGTGGCAGACAATGCCACGCTGTCGGGAAAACCGGCCTGGCAGGTGCCGGATCAGAACGGAATGTCGTCGTCGAAATCGCCGAATCCGCCACCGCCAGCCGGCTTCTTCGGGGCCGGGGGTGCGCTCGGCGCGGGCGCCCCGCCACCGTAACCACCACCACCGCCGCCACCGCCATAACCACCCGCATCGCGGCTGCCACCGCCACCGCCGCCGTAGCTGCCTTCATTGCGGGCCGGCGCGTCGCCGCCGCCCATGCCCTGACGGCTGCCGAGCATCTTCATCTCGTCGGCGCGGATCTCGGTGGTGTAACGATCCTGGCCGTCCTTGTCCTGCCACTTGCGGGTGCGCAGCGAACCTTCCACGTACACCTGGCTGCCCTTGCGCAGGTACTGGCCGGCGATCTCGGCGAGCTTGCCAAAGAACACCACGCGATGCCATTCGGTGGCCTCGCGCTTCTCGCCGGTAGCCTTGTCGCGCCAGTTGTCGGTGGTGGCCAGCGTGATGTTGCAGATCGCGTCGCCACTCGGGGCGTAGCGGGTTTCGGGATCCTTGCCCAGGTTGCCGATAAGAATCACCTTGTTGACCGAAGCCATATGTCTCTCCTGAAAAATGCGCGTAGACAATATTTTTTGTCAGTAGACAATAAAACGTGTCAGTAGACAAAAAACTGTGTCAGCACGCGCCTTTAATAATCAATTAGTTAAAAATAAAGCCCCTACTCAATCATGTAGTGTCGCAGGGATGTGTCAATTTGCTCGCGCGCAAATACAGAATTAATGGCACCACGAGTCTTACCAGATGCTTGCGAGTATACATTGAGGAGAGCTTCAAGACAGCTTTTCCTCCCGGATCATGCCAATGGTATTTACGAAACCAGCTGGCCTCGGCTATAAACGGTGTCGAACAAGTCACCGGGAAGGGGGCTCCGTGGTTAACGCGAGGAAGCTGGGAGATAGCAACTCGCTACGCCAGTGGGCTTATATCGACCATTTACTACAGGCGAGCGTCTCCCTACATCGAATAGCAGCCGAATTACCTTCCTGCTCGTAAGCAACCAGATACCTGGCGTCTGGCTCTTAATAGATGCTTCAGACAGATTGCCCCCGGATAACATGCGGGGAAGTCAGCGGGGAGACCGCCAAATAGCAGGTTCGGTAACGCACGCGCGAACCCGTAAGCGCTTACAAGAAGCTACCACTCCTTAAGCCCACTGTCAAATAGGCCAAAACGCTCTTTTGTTCCAATCATCACTCCCCGAGAATTGTGGGAGGATATTGCAGTACAAAGTCCCCACCAAAAGGTAACAATCCACCTCGGCGGATAATTTTCACCCCTCTATGACGCAAGAGCGCCAGAATGAAGCCCCGCGCTATCGCGCCACTACCTTTAAGCTGAAGAGGCACTCCCTTTACCACTTGGCATTGCTAAGTATCCAGCGCCGGACAAGGCAAATCGCAACTTAGCCAGAGCATACCTGGCTTCGATAGTTCGTGTTGAAGAGTCGCTATGTTCTTCCAGACGACTCCATTCCATCACATGAAATAGATGAGCCAAACCCTCCGCCTTAGAGGAGATCAGGTGTAGCGGCAAGAAAAATTCGGGATGTGAATTTCCGCTGGAACTCATATACTTTATACCCTGCGCTACGCTTTTGCGGAGCGTGTCCGGAATTTTGTGTAAATGGGTTTGGGTTAAAGGTTGTTCATCCGGTCTTCGAACTGGATAGTAAAGCGAGTCAGCGCAGCCTTCCAATCCCGAATTGGCATCGTCCATTTCCGGCTGATGTTGCGCAGCGCCAGATAGAACAGTTTCAGCAGAGCCTCGTCACTCGGAAATGAGCCACGGGACTAGATCTCACGAACGGTCATTCCTCGGGCGTAGAGCGACAGAATCTTGTCGTCAAAGCCGCTCCAACGCGTCTGGTGCTTCGGAATCAGTTGTGGCTCGAAGGTGCCGTGCCGGTCTCGCGGGATTTCGATGGGGAGTTCGCCAAACTCGCCCTTCAAGGTCTTCTTGCTCTTGCCGTTGCGGGTGTTGCCGGCAGGATTCTCCACCGGCTCATTCTTGCCATGGCCAAGGTGATCGGCTATCTCCGCTTCCAGCGCCTTCTCGACTAGCAGCTTGGTCAGTTGCTTGAGCAACCCGTTCTCGCCAATCAGGTCTTCCGGTTTCCGGTAATCAGCCAACAGGCTGTCCAACAACTCCTTGGGTACTGCTTTTTTCCTACGGTCATCATCGCTCCTGGCAATGGGGCAGTTTCCTGCAGTGTGACCGTTTACACAAAAATTTTTACACGCTCAAACCGGGGGGTTGCACGGATCGCGAAGCGTCTCGGATTTCCTCATCGAGCCTTCAGCAACTTCCTAATGGTCTCCCGGACCAGTTCAATCATGGCACGCTGGGTCAACGTGGCTGGGCGCCTGGAACTGACCACCAGCGACAGCCGGCTGCGGATGGGGGGGGCGGCGATTGGCCGCAGGGAAAGCGTAGCGGCCTTCTCCGAGGTGGTCACCGCGTATTTCGACAAAATCGCGCAGCCCACGCCGTCGGCCACCAGGTCGAGAATGGCCGGAATGCCGTCGATCTCGAGCGCGATGCGCGGATGCCGACCGATATTCGCCAATTCCGTTTCCACCAGCATCCGGATGGCATTGGGTCGCCGCGGGATTACCAGCGCCTTCTCGGCTACCTCGCCCAGGGCAATGGGCGTATCCGTGGCGGCCTCCGGTGCGCGCTCCACCAGGTACAGGTCTTCCTCGAGCAGGGGCGTGGTGTCCAGCTCCGGGGAGGGCGTGGCGTTGTAGATCAGTGCGACGTCCAGTCCGCCCGTGATCAGCGCATGCTGCATGGTAACCGACAGGCCCTCGCTGATCGACAGGGAGGCGTCGGGCAGGCGGGCGCGGAAAGCCCGCGTCAGCGGTACCGTCAGCACCTTCGAGAGACTGGGCGGCAGGCCCAGGGCTACCCGTCCTACCGGAGCGCCGCGCAGGTGCGCCATCTCCTCGCGGGCCCGGTCGACTTGATACAGAATGCCGCGCGCGTGCTCGAGCAGTACCTTGCCCGCATCGGTGGTGGCCACGCCGCGCCCGTTGCGCACCAGCAGGTTCTGGCGCAGTTCGACTTCCAGCAGGCGCACCTGCCGGCTCAGGGCCGGCTGCGCGATGTCCAAGGCAATCGAGGCGCGCGTGAAGCTGCCCAGTTCGGCGACGCGGGCGAAGTACTCCAGTTGTTTGATATCCATTCGATTATTGTAGTTGGCAAACCGGATAGCTGGCGATTAGTTATCGCAAAATTATATATCTGCTAGAGCGCTGCCATCCTATTTGCCATCTGCCGTTGGGGCCACTATGCGGACATGAAAACGACGTCCCAGATTAAAGGCATTTCCTCCATGGCAACCCGCGCGCTCCTGGCCGAGCTTGCCGCTGCCTTCGCGCAGCGTTGCGGACAGGTCATGTCGATCGAATCGGTCGGCGGGGTGGAGGCCGCCCGGCGCGTGCAGGCCGGGGAGGACTTCGATCTCGTGGTGCTGGCCGCCGACGCCATCGACAAGCTGATCGCCGGTGGGCACCTCCTGGCCGGCAGCCGCTTCGATCTGGCGCGCTCAGGCGTCTCCGTCGCGGTGCGCGCGGATGCCCCGCGCCCGGACATCAGTTCGGAAGCGGCACTGCGCGAGGCCGTGCTCGCGGCGCGCAGCGTCGGCTATTCGACCGGCCCGAGCGGCGTCCAGCTGGCCCGGCTGTTCGAGCGCTGGGGCATCACCGAGCAGCTTGCCGAGCGCATCGTCCAGGCGCCGCCCGGCGTGCCCGTGGGCTCCCTGGTCGCGGCCGGCGAAGTCGAACTCGGCTTCCAGCAGCTCAGCGAACTGATGGGGCTGCCCGGCATTACCGTGCTCGGCCCGCTGCCGCCCACGATCCAGATCGTCACCACCTTTTCGGCCGGCATCGGCGCCGGCTCGACGCAGGGCGAAGGCATCCGCCGCCTGCTCGGCTTCATGGCCTTGCCGGCCAGTACGGAAACCATCCGCCAGCACGGCATGGAGTCCTGTCTCACTACCGCCAACCAGGGATACATCCAATGATCATCGACATCCACGGCCATTACACGACGGCGCCGAAATCGCTCGAAGAATGGCGCAACCGCCAGGTCGCCAGCCTCAAGGACCCGGCCCTGGCCCCCAAGGCATCCGAGCTGAAGATTTCCGACGACGAACTGCGCGAGACCATCGAGCAGAACCAGCTGAAGCTGATGCAGGCGCGCGGCGCCGACCTCACCATCTTCAGCCCGCGCGCCAGCTTCATGGCCCACCACGTCGGCAATTTCGAAACCTCGGCGACCTGGGCGGCGATCTGCAACGAGCTGTGCTATCGCGTCGCCCAGCTGTTTCCCGAGCATTTCGCCGGCGCCGCGATGCTGCCGCAGTCGCCGGGCGTCGATCCGCAGACCTGCGTCGCCGAGCTGGAAAAGTGCGTCAAGGACTACGGCTTTGTCGGCATCAATTTGAATCCCGATCCCTCGGGCGGCCACTGGAGCAGCCCGCCCCTGACCGACCGCCACTGGTACCCGATCTACGAGAAGATGGTCGAACACGACATCCCGGCAATGATCCACGTCTCGACCAGCTGCAACGCCTGCTTCCACACCACCGGCGCCCATTACATCAATGCCGACACGACGGCGGTAATGCAGCTGATCCAGGGCGACCTGTTCAAGGACTTCCCGAGCCTGAAGTTCGTGATTCCGCACGGCGGCGGCGCCGCGCCCTACCACTGGGGGCGTTACCGCGGCCTTGCCCAGGAGCTGAAAAAGCCGCTGCTCGACGAGCACCTGCTGAACAACATCTTCTTCGACACCTGCGTCTATCACCAGCCGGGCATCGACCTGCTGACCCGCGTGATCCCAGTCAAGAACGTGCTGTTCGCCTCCGAGATGATCGGCGCCGTGCGCGGCATCGACCCGCAGACCGGCCACTACTACGACGACACCAAGCGCTACATCGAGGCCGCCGACCTGAGCGCCGACGAGCGCTACCAGATCTACGAAGGCAACGCCCGCCGCGTCTATCCGCGCCTCGATGCGGCCCTCAAAGCACACGGGAAATAAGCGAAAGGAAAATAGCCATGAGCCTGAACAACCTCGGCATCGTCAAGCGCAACATCGAGCGCGCCGAGCGCGCCGCCGTCGACAAGCTGTCGCGCTTCGGCGTCGCCACCGTCCATGAGGCGATGGGCCGGGTCGGCCTGATGAAGCCGAACATCCGTCCGATCTACGCCGGTGCCCATGTCTGCGGCACCGCCGTCACCGTGCTGCTGCAACCGGGCGACAACTGGATGCTGCACGTCGCTGCCGAGCAGTTGCAGCCGGGCGACGTCTGCGTCGCCGCCTGCACCGCCGACAGCACCGACGGCTTCTTCGGCGACCTCTTGGCGACCTCGTACAAGTCGCGCGGCGCCGCCGGCCTGGTCATCGACGGCGGCGTCCGCGACGTGAAGGACCTGACCACGATGGGCTTCCCGGTCTTCAGCCGGGCCATCCACGCCAAGGGCTGCACGCGGGCGACGCTGGGCTCGGTGAACATCCCGGTGGTCTGCGCCGGGGCGATCGTCAATCCCGGCGACGTCGTGATCGCCGACGACGACGGCGTCGTCGTCGTGCCGGCCGCGCTGGCCGCCCAGGTCGCCGACGCCGCCGAAGCCCGCGAGAACAACGAGACCGCCAAGCGCGCCCGCTTCGCTGCCGGCGAACTGGGCCTCGACATGTACAGCTTGCGCGAACCGCTGGCCAAGGCCGGCCTGAAGTACATCGACTAAAAAATGAACGCCCCGACCCCCAGAGAAACCATGGCATTCACCAAGACCCCCGGCTGGCTGGACTGGTACTGCGGTCCAGCCAAGCCGCGCTTCAAGCTGCCGGCCGGCGCGGTGGACGCGCACTGCCACGTCTTCGGCCCCGGCGCCGAGTTCCCCTATGCGCCGGAACGCAAGTACACGCCGTGCGACGCGTCCAAGGCCCAGCTCTATGCCCTGCGCGATCACCTCGGTTTCGCCCGCAACGTCGTCGTCCAGGCCACCTGCCACGGCGCCGACAACCGGGCGATGCTCGACGCGCTGGTCCATAGCGGCGGCCAGGCGCGCGGCGTCGCGACCGTACGCCGCAGCGTCGGCGACGCGGAATTGCAGGCCATGCACGACGCCGGCGTGCGCGGGGTGCGCTTCAATTTCGTTAAGCGCCTGGTCGATTTCACGCCCAAGGATGAACTGCTGGAAATCGCCGGCCGCATCGCCAAGTGGGGCTGGCATGTCGTGATCTACTTCGAGGCGGTCGACCTGCCCGAGCTGTGGGATTTCTTCACGGCGCTGCCGACCACCGTGGTCGTGGACCACATGGGCCGCCCGGATGTGTCGAAGCCGGTCGACGGCCCGGAGTTCGAGCTGTTCCTGAAGTTCATGCGCGACAATCCGAATGTCTGGAGCAAGGTCAGCTGCCCGGAACGGCTATCGGTGACTGGTCCGAAGGCGCTTAACGGCGAGCAGGGCGCCTATGCCGATGTCGTGCCTTTCGCCCGCCGCGTCGTCGAGGAATTCTCCGACCGCGTGCTGTGGGGAACGGACTGGCCACACCCGAATCTGAAGGACCACATGCCGGACGACGGCCTGCTGGTCGATTTCATTCCGCATATCGCGCCGACGGCCGAACTGCAGCACAAGCTGCTGGTGAGCAACCCGATGCGCCTATACTGGCCCGAGGAGATTTGAGCGATGGCTCTTGAAAAACCGTACAAGGACGTGCCCGGCACTATCATTTTCGACGCCGAGCAGTCACGCAAAGGCTACTGGCTGAACCAGTTCTGCATGTCGCTGATGCAGGCCGAGAACCGCGCCCGCTTCAAGGCCGACGAGCGCGCCTACCTCGACGAGTGGGCGATGACCGAGGAGCAGAAGCAGGCCGTGCTGGCCCGCGACCTCAACTGGTGTATGCGCACTGGCGGCAATATCTACTTCCTGGCCAAGATCGGCGCCACCGACGGCATGAGCTTCCAGCAGATGGCCGGCTCGATGACCGGCATGAGCGAGGAGGAGTACCGCGACATGATGCTCAAGGGCGGCCGCTCGCCGGAAGGCAACCGCTACCTGGGCGAGGACGGTGACGCCCAGCCCCATCGCCAACCGCAAGGCAAGACCGGATCGAAAGGACAACAATAATGGCCCGCATCACCGCCTCCGTTTATACCTCGCACGTGCCGGCCATCGGCGCGGCGCTCGACCAGGGCAAGAGCGGCGAGCCCTACTGGCAACCGGTATTCGCCGGCTACGACTTCGCCAAGCAGTGGATCAATGACGACAAGCCCGACGTGGTTTTCCTGGTCTATAACGACCATGCGACGGCTTTTTCGCTGGACCTGATCCCGACTTTTGCCCTCGGCACCGGTGCCGAGTTCAAGCCCGCCGACGAAGGCTGGGGGCCGCGCCCGGTGCCCACCGTGGTCGGCCACCCGGAACTGGCGGCGCATATCGCGCAGTCGGTGATCCAGGACGATTTCGACCTGACCCTGGTCAACAAGATGGACGTCGACCACGGCCTGACCGTGCCGCTGTCCCTGATGTTCGGCCAGCCCGAAGCCTGGCCCTGCCGGGTCATCCCGTTCGCGGTCAATGTCGTGCAGTACCCGGCGCCGTCCGGCCGCCGTTGTTTCAAGATCGGCCAGGCCATCCGCAAGGCCGTCGAATCCTTCGACGCGGATCTCAAGGTCCAGATCTGGAGCACCGGCGGCATGAGCCACCAGTTGCAGGGGGCGCGCGCCGGCCTGATCAACTGCGAATGGGACAACCGTTTCCTCGACCGCCTGATCGAGGATCCCGCCGGTCTCGCGCAGATGCCCCACATCGACTATGTGCGCGAGGCGGGCAGCGAGGGCATCGAACTGGTCATGTGGCTGATCGCCCGCGGCGCCATGGCCGATGTGGCAGGCGGCCCCAGCCCCATCGTCAGGCAACGCTTTTACCACGTGCCCGCCAGCAACACCGCCGTCGGTCACCTGATTCTGGAGAACCAAGCATGAGCAAGACCATCAAGGTCGCCCTGGCCGGTGCCGGCGCCTTCGGCATCAAGCATCTGGACGGCATCAAGAACATCGACGGCGTCGAGGTCGTCTCGCTGATCAGCCGCGATCTGGACAAGACGAAGGAAGTGGCCGCCCGCTACGGCATCGGCCATGTCACCACCGAACTGGCAGAGAGCCTCGCCCTGCCTCAAGTAGACGCCGTCATCCTGTGCACCCCGACGCAGATGCACGCTGCCCAGGCCAAGGCCTGCCTGCAGGCCGGCAAGCACGTGCAGGTGGAAATCCCGCTGTGCGACAACCTGGCCGCCGGCGAGGAAATCGTCGCCCTGCAGCAGAAGAGCGGTCTGGTGGCCATGTGCGGCCACACCCGCCGCTTCAACCCCAGCCATCAGTATGTGCACCAGAAGATCGCCGCGGGCGAGTTCAACATCCAGCAGATGGATGTGCAGACCTACTTTTTCCGCCGCACCAACATGAACGCCCTGGGCCAGCCGCGCTCATGGACCGACCACCTGCTGTGGCACCACGCTGCGCACACCGTTGATCTGTTCGCCTACCAGGCCGGCAGCCCGATCGTGAAGGCCAACGCCGTCCAGGGGCCGATCCATCCGGCGCTGGGCATCGCCATGGACATGAGCATCCAGTTGAAGGCCGCCAACGGCGCGATCTGCACGCTGTCGCTGTCGTTCAACAACGACGGTCCGCTGGGCACCTTCTTCCGCTACATCGGCGACCGCGGCACCTACATCGCTCGCTACGACGATCTGGTCAATGGCAAGGAAGAGAAGATCGACGTCTCCCAAGTCGATGTGTCCATGAACGGCATCGAGCTGCAGGACCGCGAGTTCTTCGCCGCCATCCGCGAAGGCCGCGAGCCGAACGCCAGCGTGGCCCAGGTGCTGCCCTGCTACCAGGTGCTGCAGCAGCTCGAACGACAACTCGCCGAGTAAGGGGCCGGACATGCCACTGCCCAGGCGCCGCCTCGGTCCCTTCGCAGTCTCCGCCCTCGGCCTGGGCTGCATGAACCTCAGCCACGCCTACGGCGAACCGCCGCCGGCCGCGGCTGCCGAGGCGCTGCTGCGGCGCGCGCTGGACCTCGGGGTGACGCTGTTCGACACCGCGGCGCTGTATGGCTTCGGTGCCAACGAGTCGATGGTCGGGCGCGTGCTGAAGCCGTACCGTGCCCGCATCACGCTGGCCAGCAAGTGCGGCATGACCGGCGTGGATGGCAAGCGCGTCATCGACGGCCGTCCGGCGACCCTCAGGCGCACCTGTGAGGAGGCCTTGCAGCGGCTGCAGACCGAGGTCATCGACCTCTATTACCTGCACCGCCTGGATCCGCAGGTTCCCGTCGAAGACAGCGTCGGCGCCCTGGGCGAGCTGGTGAGCTCCGGCAAGATCAGGGCCATCGGCTTGTCCGAAGTCTCCGCCGCCACCTTGCGCCGCGCCCACGCCGTACAACCAATCACCGCCGTGCAGAACGAGTACTCGCTATGGACGCGCGAGCCGGAGATCGCGCTGCTCGCGGAGTGCCGGCGTCTCGGCGTGGCCTTCGTCGCCTTCAGCCCCCTGGCCCGGGGCTTCCTGACCGGGAAGCTCAGCGAGCCGAACTTCGTGGCCAAGGACATCCGGCTCGCCATGCCCCGTTTCCAGCCGGCGTGCTTCGGCCGCAACCTGGGCCTGCTGCCGCCGTACCGGGCGCTCGCCCGGGAGGCCGGCTGCACTCCCTCCCAACTCGCCCTGGCTTGGCTGCTGGCCAAGGGCGACGACATCATCCCGATTCCCGGGACCACCCGCATCGAGCACCTGGAAGAAGACCTGGCGGCCGCCGCCGTGCGCCTTGACGATGGTCTCATCCGCCGGATCGACGCCCTGATCAACGAAAGGACGGTCGCCGGCGACCGCTACAACGCCGCCAGCCGGCCGGAGATCGACACCGAGCGCTTCCCCGATCGGGAACCTGGGCAAGAAGCGTGAGCCGCGAATACATCATGAAAGCCGGCGGTGCCGCCTGACGGCGGGCCGGCTGCTCAACCCACGGGCTGGGCACGCCGCGCCCCGGCCCTGCGCCACCGCCGCTTCCGCCGCTATTTCGCCGGCCAGGCGGTATCGGTGCTGGGCAGCTGGATCCAGACCGTGGCGCTGAGCTGGCTGGTGTACCGCCTGACCGGCTCGGCCGCGCTGCTCGGCATCACCGCCTTCCTGGCGCAGGCACCGCAACTCGTCGTCGCCCCCCTGGCGGGCGTCTGGATCGACCGCTACGACCGGCGTCGCCTGTTCTTCGCGGTGCAGGGCCTGCAGATGTCCCAGGCCCTGGCCCTGGCGCTGCTGGCCTTTCTCGGCAGCCCCCAGGACTGGCAACTGGTGGCCCTGGCGGCGGTGCAGGGCCTGCTCAACAGTTTGGATGCGCCCCTGCGCCAGTCCCTGTTGGCCCACCTGGTCGATGACCGTCGCGACTTGCCCAGCGCCATCGCCCTCAATGCCTCGGTATTCACCTCCGGCCGCTTTCTCGGCCCGCCCTTGGCCGGCCTGCTGCTCGGCGTCAGTTCCGAAGCGCTCTGTTTCCTGGCCAATGCCTTGTCCTATCCCTTCCTGATCGCCGCCCTCCGCGGCGATGGGGTGGCCGACCCGCCGGCTGCGCCGCCCGGCCGGATTTCCCTGGCCGGCGCCCTGCGCGAGGGCTTTCACTACGCCTGGTCGACGCCGGCGATCCGCACCGCGCTGGCCTCGGTCGCCATCCTCAATGCCACCGCCGCCTCGGCCATCGTCCTGATGCCGATCTATGCCGCCGAAGTCTTCCGCGGCGACAGCCACACCCTGGGCTGGCTGCTGGGGGCCGCCGGCGCCGGGGCCGTTTCGGCCACGGTCCTGCTCGCCAGCTCCATGAGCCGCCGGGGCGTGGCGCGCACCGTCGGGATCGGCTGGCTGTGCTGCGGACTGGGGCTGGGCGGACTGGGCGCCATCCGCGAGGCCGGCCTGGCCATGCCTTTCCTCTTCGTGCTGGGGGCCGGCCTCGCCGCCACCAATGTCTCGACCAATTCCCTGCTCCAGGGGATGGCGCCCGACCGCCTGCGTGGCCGGGTGATCTCGCTCTTCGCCGCCTCGCGTTTCGGCATGGATGCCGCCGGTGGGCTGCTGGCCGGCGTGCTGGCCCAGCACCTCGGCCCGCTGGCGGCGGTCGTGACCGAGGCGGGCGTGCTGGCGGCGGCCCTGATCTGGCTGGCGCCCAGGCTGAGGAATCTGCACCGCCAGCTTGCCTGAGCCGCTGCGGCGGCACGCATCATGCCCCGGGAGCGTGGGCCGGCTGATTGTTTCGGCGCAGGACAACGGGCTTGCCGCCGAACTGGCGCTTGCACAACCAGTGCGCGAGCGCCGAGTCGAGATAGTCGGCGTGGGCGGGGAACCAATCGGCCAGCTCGTCGGCCAGTCGGCGGCAGCGTGCGACATCGCCGGCCGCCAGCAGTGGCCGGGTCTTGAGCACCGACTGGAGCACTGCCGCATGTTCGTTCATGTGGCACTCCCGGGCGGGGAAGTCGGTCTTCGCCATCCACTCGTCTTCCAGGGCGAAATGCGCCTGCACATGGACGATCAGGGCTTCGAGCAGGGCCGGCAGCTCGTCGGCCGCTGCCGTCTGCAGGGCGGCGATCAGGCTGACGAATTCGCGGTGCGTGTCGTCCATCGGGCCGAAGCCGAGGAGCAGGGAATCGGACCATGTCAACTCATGGGCAGGGGCTTCGATTAAGTGCGAACTGGCCGGCATTTGCGTCTCCTTTGTTTGGTCTGGGGCGGTCATCGAATGATGGGGGCAAAGATTGTTGACATCCATTGCACTATGTGTAATCTTAACTTAGCCTACTAAGTTTGCAAGTGCCGGTACATTCCGATGCCAGCGAAAGAATGCACCAAGGCTTGCAGACTGGGGGGGCGCCGGTTCAACCCGGGCGCAGTAAAGTTTCAACCGCAGTACGCAGAGTCGTTGGCAAACAATCAAATAGGACGGGCCTTCTCGGCCGTCACATGTGCATAAATTAATGAGCCCCAAAGGCCCTATTCCCCCCTGAGGAGACAAATGAAATCTGGAAAACTGTCTTGGCTGGCAACGACCATGCTCGCCTGTTCGTCCCTTGCCTTTGCAGCGGAGCCCTTCAACATCGACGTCGTGCTGCCGCTGACCGGCCCGGCGGCCTTCCTCGGCAAGGCCGAGCAGGTTGCGCTGCAGCGCGCGGAAGCCAGCCTGGCCAAGACCGACGGCATCGGCGGCCGGCCGATCAAGTTCGTCCTGCACGACGATCAGTCGAGCCCGCAGGTCGCCGTCCAGCTCGCCTCCCAGATCGTCGCCTCGAAAGCCCCGGTGGTGCTGGGTTCCGCCGTGGTTGCCATGTGCAACGCGATGGCCCCGCTGATGCGCAAGGGGCCGGTCCTGTACTGCTTCTCGCCCGGCTTCTATCCGGCGGAGGGCGCCTTCGCCTTCTCGTCGAGCGTCGCGACCCGTGACCTGATCTCGGCGCAGCTACGCTATTTCCAGATGAAGGGCTGGAAGAAGGTGGCGGTAATCACCAGCACCGACGCCTCCGGCCAGGATGCCGCCAAGAATATCAAGGAAGTGCTCGCCAACCCGGAATACAAGGACATCGAGCTCGTTTCCAACGTCACCTTCAATCCGACCGACGTCAGCGCCAGCAGCCAGATCCAGCGCATCAAGGGCGCCAAGCCGCAGGCGCTGATCGCCTGGAGCACGGGTTCGGCCGTCGGCACGGTGTTCAAGGCCATCGCCGAAGCGGGTCTAGCGATTCCGGTGGCGACGACCGACGGCAACATGACCTACGCACAGATGACGCAGTACGGGGATTTTCTGCCGAAGGAACTCTACATCCCGTCGCCCGAATGGCTGCCGAACGCGCCGAAGGACGCTCCGCAGGCGCAGATCGAGGCCAAGAACGCCTTCTACGCGGCTTTCGCCGGCAGTGCCGAGAAGCCCGATGCAGCCTCGTCCTTTGCCTGGGATCCGGCCATGCTCGTGGTGTCGGCGCTGCGCAAGCTGGGCCCCAACGCCACGGCGCAGCAGATTCGGGACTATCTGGCGAACCTGCAGGGCTTTGGCGGCATCAATGGGGTCTACGATTTCAAGAAAACCCCGCAGCGCGGCGTCAACGACTCCAGCGTGTACGTGACCCGCTGGGATGCGAGCCAGAAGACCTGGGTCGTGGTCAGCCAGTCGCGCGGTGTGCCACTGCAGTAACAGGCGGAGCCAGTCATGACCGAGTTCATTCAAATCACCGTCGGCGGGGTGCTGGTCGGCGCGATCTATGCCTTGATCGCGCTCGGCTTCTCCCTCGTCTATCGGGTCACCAACGTCATCAATCTGACCCAGGGCGCCTTCTGCATCCTCGGCGCCCTGTGCTCCTACCAGCTGGAAGTCGAGTACGGCTGGGGGCTGCCCGCCGCGGCGGGCGTCTCCATCGTGGCCGTCACCGTGCTCGGCCTGCTGCTCGGCGCCGGCGCCCTCGTGCCCGGACTGTCGCGGCTGTCGAACGCCAACATGCTGATGATGACGGCGGGTATGCTGACGCTGCTGGAAGGGCTGATGCTCGTCGTCTGGGGCAGCCAGCCTTATGCCCTGCCGCCGTTCATGGGCATGGAGCCGGTGCACATCTTCGGCGTCTCGATTCCGACCCAGGGCTTCTGGATCATCGGCACCACCGGCGCCATCATCACGGTGCTGTGGTACCTGCTCTCCCGCACGACTTTCGGCAAGGCGCTACGCGCCTGCGCCGAGAACCCGGCGGCAGCCACCCTGATGGGCATCAACGTGTCGCGCATGCAGGTGTTCAGCATCGCGCTGGCGGCCATGATTGGCGCCATCGCCGGCGTCGTGACGGCGCCGACGACCTCGATCCAGTTCGACACCGGACGCCTGTTCACCATCTCCGGCTTCATCGCCGTCGCCATCGGGGGCATCAGCTCGTTTCCCGGTGCCATCGCCGGCGGCCTGCTGCTGGGCGTCGTCACCCAACTGGCCACGGCCTACGTCTCGTCGCTGTTCAGCGGTGCCATCGCCCTCGTGCTGCTGCTCGTGGTGCTGATCTGGCGGCCGAACGGCCTGATTCGCGCCGGTGCCCAGCGGCGCCAGGATGTACGTGACGAACCGCGGGTCTGGAAGCACGTCACCCGCCTGCAGCCCCGGGTGCGGACGGTGATGGCGCTGATCGGCCTGGCGATCGCCATCGCCCTGCCGTTCGTCGTGCCGCAAGGTGGGATCATGAGCAGCCTGGTCATCGCCGGCATCCTCTTCATCGCGCTGATCGGACTCGACGTGGTCATGGGCTACGCCGGCCAGGTCAACCTCGGCCAGGCCGGGTTCATGGCCATCGGCGGCTACACCGCCGGCTACCTGGCAACGCAGTACGAGGTGGCCCCCGTCTGGGGGACACTGGCCGGCATGGGCTTCTCGCTGGTCGCCGCACTGATCCTGTCCTTTATCACGCTGCGCCTGCGCGGCCTGTACCTGGCCCTGGCGACCCTCGCCTTCGGCCTGTTGATGGACTCCTGCGCCGTCGGCCTGGCCGACATCACGGGGGGACCGTCCGGGCTAGTGGGGATTCCCTCCTTCAGCATCGGCTCGTTCGAGTTCGATTCGCCGGTCGCCATGTACTTCCTGGTGCTCGGCATCATCGTCGCCCTCCTGCTGCTGCTCGGCGGGCTAATCCGTTCGAGCTTCGGCCGCGCCCTGCAGGCGATCCGTACCGACCAGATGGCGGCGGCGGCACTCGGCATCAACGTCGTCCGCTGCAAGCTGATCGCCCTGTCCATCAGCGCGGTCTTGGCATCGCTGGCCGGCAGCCTCTACGCCTTCTTCTTCCACTTCCTGTCGCCGGACATGGTCGGCACCTCGCGGTCCCTGGAACTGGTGGCAATGCTGGTCATCGGCGGTGAAGGCACCCTGGTCGGCGCATTGTTCGGTGCCGTCCTGCTAACGATGCTGCCGACCGTCTTCCAGCCGCTCGCGCAGTGGAAGACCTTTGCCAGCGGCGGTCTGCTGGTGCTGTCCTTCCTGTACATGCCCGAAGGCATCTTCGGCAGCTTCGCACGCTGGGTCGCGGCTCGTTTCAACAAGCCGACGACGATCTCTTCCTCTTCTGTGGTGCGTCACGCATGAACTCTATCCCTGCTATCGACGTGCGCGGACTGAACCGCTCGTTCGGCGGCCTGCGCGCGACTGCCAACGTCTCGTTCTCCATCCAGCAAGGCACCGTGACCGCACTGATCGGTCCCAACGGCGCCGGGAAAACGACCGTCTTCAATCTCATCACCAACCTGTTCCCCGCCGATTCGGGCGAGGTCGATTTCCACGGCACCCGCATCGACGGACTTTCCCCGGTCGAGATCGCGGAACTCGGGCTGATCCGCACCTTCCAGACGGCGCGCGTGTTTCCCGGCATGACGGTCCTCGAGAACCTGCTCGTTGGCCGGCACCACAAGGTGCGCCAGGGGTTGCTGCAGCAGATGCTGTGGCTGCCGTCGGCGCAGCGCGAGGAAGCCAGCCTGCGCGAGCGCGCCGAAGCGCTGCTCGATCTGGTCGGCCTCTCGCGCTACCGCGACACCCATGCCGCGGACCTGCCGATGGGTGCCAAGAAGCTGGTCGAGGTGCTACGCGCGCTGATGGCCCAGCCCAGCGTCCTGCTCCTCGATGAACCGGCGGCCGGCCTCAACGACACGGAAACGGCGGAACTCGCTGCGCTCCTGCTGGCCATTCGGGAAACCGGCATCACGATCCTGGTCGTCGAGCACAACATGTCCCTGGTCATGGGCATCGCCGACCAGATCGTCGTGCTCGAAGCCGGCGCGGTGATCGCCGAGGGAACACCCGACGAGATCCAGCGCAACCCGCGCGTCATCCGCGCCTATCTCGGTGAGGAGGTATCGCCATGCTGATCGAATGCCGTAGTATCACGGCGGGCTACAATGGCTCGCCGGTGCTCGAAAATATTGACATCAGCATCGGCGAGGGTGAGATCGTGACCCTTGTGGGCGCCAACGGCGCCGGCAAGTCCACGCTGGTCAATACCATCTCCGGCTTGCTGCGTCCCATGGCCGGCGAAATCCACTTCGACGGCAAGCGCATCGACCAGCTGTCGCCGGCCGACCGGGTGCGCATGGGCATTGCCCACGTGCCGGAAGGACGGCAGGTATTCGCCGGCATGACCGTCGCCGAAAACCTCAGCCTCGGGGCCCACACGCAAACCTCCCGGGCGGCTGCCGACTTGCGTTCGGAACGCATGCGCGAGCTGTGCGACCAGTATCCCTTCCTGCACGAACGCATCAACGACGTCGTCGGCAACTTCTCCGGCGGGCAGCAACAGATGCTGGCCATCGCCCGCGGGCTGATGTCTAACCCGCGCCTGATCATGCTCGACGAGCCGTCGCTCGGCCTGTCGCCGCTGATGGTGCAGGAAGTGCTGAACCTGGTCACCCAGCTGCGCGAGCGCGGACATTCGATCTTGCTCTCCGAGCAGAACGCCCGGGCCGCGCTGGCTATCGCCGACCGCGGCTATGTAATCGAGAACGGCCGCGTAACCCTGTCAGGCAAAGCGGCTGACCTGCTTGACTCACGGGAGATCGCCGAGCGCTATCTCGGCGTCGGCGCGGCGACCCGTTTCTCGCGGGAAGAAAGCATGCGCATAGCCAAGAGCCTGCGCGCCTGCATCGGAGCTGAAACCAAATCATCTAATCCCAGAGGCCTCCAATCATGAGCAAGGAAGCAATCGAAATTATCAAGGCCGAACACCGCTCTCTTAGCGCTGTACTAGAATCCGCGGACTATTTGATTGGTGAAATTCGCGCCAAGCGGATTAAGCCTGACTTCCAACTGCTCGGGGCTCTTCTCAACTATATCGACACATTCCCGGAGACGTTGCACCACCCCAAAGAAGATCGCTTCCTCTTTGCACGCCTTCGGCAGCGCACTCGGGCCGCGGATTCCTTATTAGATGAGCTTGAAGCGCAGCACCGCTCTGGCGAGATGCGGGTACGCGAATTACATCTAGCACTGGCCCGTTTCGAGGTTGAAGGGGACGGTGCGCTCGATTCTTTTGCGAATACCTTGACAGCATTCACTGAACTCAGCTGGCGCCACATGACTGTCGAGGAAAAGGAGTTGATCCCCTTAGCCGAACGCTACTTGCTCGACATCGACTGGGAGGAGGTTGCCGCCGCCTTCCGGGACAACAACGATCCAATGTTTGGCAGCACCCGGAGCGACCATTTCCGGCAATTATTCCGGCAAATCGTGAATATGACGCCTCCACCACTTGGCCTCGGCGGTTAACTCCGGGGGGATTCATCCCTGGCAGGAGCCAAGGCTCCTGCCAGTTCGGTAACACAGAAGCAGCACAGGCCAGAAAAAGGCTATTTTTAATTGATACTTAGGAAACTAAGTATTGTTTCCGGTACAGACGTGCCAAAACTAAACGGAGAAGGAGACTTGAAATGCTGACTCATGAAGAAAACCAATTATTGTGCCGTGTCGAGGGCGATGCGCCGATGGGACAACTGATGCGCCGTCATTGGATGCCGGTGTGCTTAATTGAGGAGGTCGCTGAGCCCGATGGAACACCGGTCAAAGCGCAATTGTTTGGCGAGAACCTGGTCGTTTTTCGCGATAGTGATGGCCGCATCGGTGTGCTCGACGAATACTGCCCGCATCGCCTGGCCTCGCTGGTCTTCGGTCGAAATGAGGAAGGTGGACTTCGGTGTCTTTACCACGGCTGGAAGATGGATGTGGATGGTAATGTTCTTGATATGGCTTCGGAACCCGCTGCGAGTGGACTAGCCTCGAAGACTAAGCACAAAGCCTATCCGTCCAAAGAGTGGGGCGGCATGGTCTGGACTTATTTGGGGCCAGTTGAACAGATGCCCGAATTTACGCCGCCGCAATGGGCGCCCAACGCTGAAACCCGTGTGACGATTGCCAAGGTAGTTCTACCATGCAATTGGGCACAGATTTTGGAGGGGGCGATCGACAGTGCTCATAGCTCTAGTCTGCACTCTTCGGACATGGTGCCGGCTCGTGTAGATGGCGCGAAGGCAACGGGAAGCATTTGGCTGCGGCCGTCCACTGACAAAGCACCACGTTTGCAGGTTGAGCGTACTTCCTATGGTTTCCGTTATGCAGCGCTGCGCCGACCGATCAAGGATGCGGCGACCCACGATTACGTCCGCTCCACCGTTTTTGTTGCACCAAGTACTGTATTGATACCGCCAAATAATGTCTACAACGTGGCCAACGTCAATGTGCCGATGGACGACACCAATACGGCTTTTTACTTTATCGCTTGGGGAAATCCGGCGACGACTCCAGAGACAGAAACGTGGCGTAAATACCTCCACCAGAGGGTGGGCATTGACCTCGATTCCTATTTTCGCCCATTGCGTAACTTCGAGAATCGATTCTGGCAGGACCGCAACGCGATGAAGGCCGGAAACTTCACTGGCATCTCGGGCTTTCCGAACCAGGACGTGGCCATGTGGGTCACCATGGGGCCGATCGCCGACCGTACCAACGAGTGCCTGGGCGCCAGCGATCTCGCCATCGTCGAATTCCGCAAGCGGATGCTCGATGCCCTCAAGGAGTTCCAGGGGAACGGCCAGGCCATCGGCACCGGCGACAGCACGGTCGGCAAGTCGGTCTGCTCGTTCCAGGCAGTTGTCCCGAATACGATCGACTGGCGCAGCTATACAGCGAGCTACGTGTGGAACCAAGACAACGACGGCTCCGAACTCGAACCGTCATACAACGTGACAAGCCGCTGAACCTTTCGCAACGGAAACTTCCATGTCAAAACTGCAATTGTCTGTCGCCATGGGTGACTACGACAGAACTCGGGCCTTGTTCGATGGGCGCGTTCAGATCGACGGTGTCGATCCGGTGTTCATGTTGCTTAACCCTGAAGAGATGTTCTTCCGCGCCATGCGCAGCCAGGACTTCGACATCACCGAGCTCTCGTTCTCGAGCTATCTGGTCAAGTTATCCAAAGGAGAAAGCCCTTATGTCGCCATACCCGCTTTCCTGTCCAGAGCCTTTCGCCACACGTCGATATACGTGCGCAAAGATCGGATCAAATGCCCCGAAGACCTGAAAGGTAAACGTGTCGGTCTGCCCGAGTATCAGTTGACCGCCAACGTTTGGGCGCGCGCAATTCTTCAAGATGATTACGGCGTTCGGCCCGAGGAAATCACCTGGGTTCGTGGGGGGATTGATACGCCTGGACGTCCGGAAAAGATCAAGCTGCAACTCCCACCGGGCGTTCACGTCGAGGACGCCCCGCCGGGCACGACCATCTCCGAACTCCTCGACCAGGGGGAGATCGACGGTTTTATCGGTCCACGCCCGCCAAATCGGGTTGCCTTGCGCAATCCGAACATCGGCTGGCTGTTCGACGATCCGACTTTGGTGGCAAAGGACTACTACAACCGCACCGGTGTATTTCCCATTATGCACGTAGTGGGAATTCGCCGAGAGTTGGTTGAACGCCATGCTTGGCTCCCGGGTGCGGTATTGAAATCCTTCACGCAGTCGAAGGCAGCTGCACTTGATCTGTTGGCGGACACCTCAGCGACCAAGGTCACGCTGCCATTCGTCGAGGAACAGCTTAAGTCGGCGCGGGATAGCATGGGGGAAGACTACTGGTCCTACGGTGTTGGTGCGGCCCGCCGTACCTTGGAGACGTTCGTCCGTCATCACCACTCCCAAGGGTTGTCGGCTCGCTTGATGTCGGTAGACGAGATTTTCCATCCGTCCACTTATGAAGCCTACAGCATATGAGCGTGCGCCCGGCCGCAAGGCCGGGCTTGTCCCGATCCTGCCTTTCTAAATACCAGGGGAATTAATGTACGAATTCAACGAAACATTCGAAGTCGCGCTGCGCCGTAACGTCCGGGATGCCCTGAGCGAGGACATCGGCCGATGTGACTGGACGGCGCAGCTGATCCCGGCCGGACAGCGTGCCCGCGGCCGGGTGACCGCCAAGGAGGCCGCGGTGATCTGTGGTCAGCCGTGGTTCGATGCCTGCGTCATGGCGCTCGATCCGCAGGCCGCGGTGACCTGGCATGTGGACGAAGGGCAGCGGGTCGAGTCGGGCACCGCAGTGTGCAGCATCAAAGCCGATGCCCGTGCATTGCTGAGCGCGGAGCGCACGGCGCTGAACTTCCTGCAGACTCTCTCGGCGGTCGCGACGCTGACCAGGCAGTACCTCGACGCCGTCGCCGGCCACTCGCCCAATCCCCGCGGCTGCGCCGTGCTGGATACGCGCAAGACGATGCCTGGCCTGCGCCAGGCCCAGAAATACGCAGTGCGCATCGGTGGTGGCCACAACCATCGCATGGCCCTGTGGGATGGCATCCTGATCAAGGAGAACCACATCGCCGCCGCCGGCTCGATCGGCGCCGCCCTAGTGGCGGCCCAGGCCTTGCAGGCCGGAGTCGGGATTCAGATCGAGGTCGAGACCCTGGAAGAACTCGATGAAGCCCTGGCGGCGGGCGCCAAAAGCGTGCTGCTTGACGATTTCAGGCTCGAAGACATGCACCGGGCCGTGGCCCGCAACCAGGGCCGGGCGCTACTCGAAGTTTCCGGCGGCGTCGACCTGCGGACGATCGCGGCTATCGCGGCAACCGGGGTGGATCGAATCTCGGTCGGAAAACTGACCAAGGACGTGCGTGCGGTCGACCTGTCGCTGCGCATCGATCCTCAAGGGGAAGCCCAATGAACATTCAAGTCCATGCCGACACCCAGATGCCGCTGCGCATAGTACGCATTCACGACGAGGCGGAAGGTATCCGTTCCTTCTACCTGGAGCAGCCTGACGGTACCGAACTGCCCCCCTTCACGCCGGGTGCGCACGTCAAGGTGCAAGTGCCGAACGGCATGCTCAGGAAGTATTCCCTGTGCAACGACCCGGCCCAACGGCATCAGTACGTCATTACCGTTAAACGGGACGGAGATGGCCGCGGCGGCTCGATCAGTCTGTTCGACGAGGCCGGCGCAGGCGACGTCCTGCCGACTTCGCTGCCCGATAACGCCTTCCCGCTGGTCGACAATGCCAAGGGCTACCTGTTCATCGCCGGCGGCATCGGCATCACTCCGATCCTGTCGATGATCCGCAGTTTCGGCGAATTGCCACCTGCGCCGTGGAAACTCGTCTACCTCACGCGCACCCCCGAGTCGACGGCCTTTCGCGAGCAGCTGAGTGCGCCGGAATTGAAGAAGCAAGTGCGGATCCACCATACCCACGGCGATCCGGCCAATGCCTTCGATTTATGGTCGGTCCTCGAGCGCCCGTTACCAGGTACCCATGTCTACTGCTGCGGTTCGCGCCGGCTGATGGACGAAGTGCGGGATATGACCGGTCACTGGTCGCCGCAGCTGATCCACTTCGAAAGCTTCGCTGAAGGCGGGCAGCAACGCCCCGAGGACAAGCCCTTCAACGTCACCCTGGCCCGCTCGGGACTCCGTTTCGAGGTGCCGGTGGGGAAGACGATTCTTGAGATGCTGCGCGAGCACGGTGGCAATACGCCTTCGTCCTGCGAAAGCGGCACCTGCGGCACCTGCCGTACGAAGCTGCTGGCCGGCGAGGCTGATCACCGGGACATGGTGCTGTTGCCGGAAGAGCTGGCGGGCCAGATCATGATCTGTGTTTCCCGGGCCAAGTCGGACGAACTGGTGCTCGACCTATGACGGATCGCGAACCCCTGCACATCGGCGTCGCCGGACTCGGCCGCGCCTTCACGCTGATGCTGCCGACCTTCCTGCAGGACCGGCGCATCCGCCTGGTCGCCGCCTGCGATCCGCGCGAAGCGGCGCGGGCGCAATTCGTCCGGGACTTCGCCGCGCCGGTCTATGACAGCGTCGAAGCCCTGGCCGCCGACCCGTCAGTGCAGGCCCTGTACCTGGCCAGTCCGCATCAGTTCCACGCCGAGCACACGAAACTCGCGGCCCGCCACGGCAAGCACGTACTGGTCGAAAAGCCCATGGCCCTGACGCTGCAGGAGTGCGACGAAATGATCGAGGCCTGCGAGCAGGCCGAGGTCTCCCTGATTGTCGGGCATTGCCACAGTTTCGATACGCCTTATCTGGCGGCGCGGCGGATCATAGACAGCGGCGAGCTCGGCGACGTTCGCATGATCCAGTCGATGAACTACACGGACTTCCTGTATCGCCCACGCCGGCCGGAAGAGCTTCGCACCGAAGAGGGAGGTGGCGTCGTCTTCAGCCAGGCCGCCCACCAGGTCGACGTGGTCCGCCTGCTTGCCGGCAGCCGGGCGGTCCGGGTGCGCGCAGTCCTAGGCCAATGGGACCCGGCCCGGCCGACCGAGGGCGCCTACACTGCGCTGCTGTGGTTCGAGAACGGTGCCTGCGCCGCGCTGACCTACAGCGGTTACGGCCACTTCGATTCGGACGAATGGTGCGGTTGGATCGGCGAGATGGGCAACGCCAAGAATCCGGCGGACTACGGCCAGGCCAGACGCCGTCTGCGCGACCCCCGCTGGCTGGCCGACGAAGCACGGCTCAAGGCCGAGGCGACTTATGGCGGGCCAGCGTACAAGCCCCCAATGCTTGGCGGGCCGACTCCGGCCCATCAGCATTTCGGGCCGTTGATCGTTTCGTGCGAGCGGGGCGATGTACGGCCCCAGCCGGACGCAGTCTGGGTCTATGGCGACAACGAACGCCGGCAGGTACCCCTGGCTTCGCCGAGCGTCCCGCGTTTCGAGGTGATCGACGAACTGGTTGCGGCCGTCGAGCAGGGGCGGACTCCACTGCACGATGGCCACTGGGCACGGGCCACGCTGGAAATCTGTTTGGCGATGCTTCAATCGGCTTGCGAACGGCGCGATGTAGAGGTCTTTGGCCGAGAAACAACCGTGCGATAATTTTCAATCATCAATTTACGGATTACTCATGTGGCAGGAAATTCTAATAAGCGCGACCAAGAAATTGCCGAGCGCGTATTGCGTCACTGGCACGAAGCGGTACCCAACGATCGTATGGCACACCTCGTCAAGGACGCATCGCGGGGATTCCTGCGAGCCCTTCAGGGACGATTGGCCCAGCACGATGTTCAACTCGGACACTGGAGTTTCCTGCGTATTCTGTGGGAACGCGACGGCCTGACGCAACGGGAGCTCACGATCGAAGCGGGGGTGATGGAACCCACGACCTTTACTGCGCTGAGGGCCATGGAAAAACTTGGCTACGTTTCTCTCGTGCAGCTGCCTGACAATCGAAAAAATTTGTTCGTCTACCTGACGCCGCGTGGCAAGAACCTTAAAAGCGTGCTGATTCCGTTGGCCGAGGAGGTCAATGCCATTGCCCTCGATGGCTTGTCGTCAGCCGACGTGGCGACCGTACGCCGTGCGTTGATTGTGATGATCAGCAATCTGGCACAGGATGCAGGAGCTGTGCTTTAAAAGTGGCAAGACTGGGACCGACGTGGTTTTGTTAATGGTATGGATTACCTCACTGACCGGGTAGTCCGGTGACTTAGTAAAGGTGCCCTCTGAGGCTTCCCTTGCTCGCAATAGTGGTTTCGGCGCTCCAAGCAATTTTTGATGTCATCAAGAATATAAGCGGTATTGAGGTCGTTTCGTTGGTCAGTCGTGACCTAGCAAGGATACGGAAAATTGCCAGCAGATATGGCATCGAGCATCTATCTCCACTCTTCGGCGTGAAGTAGCTCATGAGGCAGCACAGTGGATTTTCTAAGACGACGTGGGGCATATTATTTTGAAGAAAAGTCGTACTGCTGCGTTTGCAGGCACGAGACTTAGTTTCACAGTGCCGCAAAGTGATTATCTCAGGAAGTATTTCAATGGGTAGTTCCCATATTGGGCACATCCTCGCTGGTGTTGCGCTGTGTATGTTTGCGTCGAATGTCGTCGTCACGAAGCTTGCAACAGCTAGGCTTACGCTTGCTATAGGCTTCGTCGTCACCGTAATGGCGAACGTTCTTATATGTGCCTTGGCACTCTACTTGCACCTCACGTTACGTTCAGAGCCCTTAAAATGGAACTTACCTGGGCTCACGATGTTCTTGGTTGCCGGTATATTTTCAACCTACCTTGGCCGATTTTTCTTCTTTGAATCAATACATCGATTGGGTCCGACACGCGCGAGCGTTTTCCAGTTAAGCAGCCCTTTGTTCGCCGCAACCATAGGCTGGATAATGATTGGCGAAGAGCTTAAAAGTAATACCATTGTGGGAATGGTAGTTACCTTGTATGGAATTTATTTGGTTGGCCAAGGCAAGGCTCCTCACATGGTAAGTCCCACTGAAGCCATGAAGGTAACAACACCTCCAAACAGTTCGCTACGTATGCGCCTTCAAACCCTTGCGCAATCAGGCGTATTTCTTGGATTTGGAGGGTCAATTGCCTATGCGGTTAGCAACGTTATGAGGGCGTCTGCAATACATAATTGGAACGAACCAATACTGGGTGCGCTATTAGGCGCGTCAAGCGGACTGGCGCTACATGTAGTTACGAGTAGCGAAATGCGTAACCTAATGGGGGCGCTGAAGGCGTCCGACAAAAGGGGAATTGGTCTCTATCTCCTTAGCGGCGTACTAACGAGCGCCGGTCAAATTTTCGCTATTTCGTCAATGGCCTTCATTCCAGCGGCAGTGTCAGCTTTAATCACACTCTGCTCCCCGATTTTGGTATTGCCTGCAAGCTATTGGTTTTTGCAAAACAAGGAGGGTATAACGATCAAGTCAGTGCTTGGCGCGACACTTTCGCTTTGCGGTGCTGCGGCTGTAATTTGGAGCGATATATGAAGAATTTTGTATTAGTCATATACAGATATAGCGCTTGCCAATAAATACAGTTAATTGCACCGTTTCCTCACACTTCCTCGTTGATTCGGTCGATACGTACCACTCGCCTTTGTGGCCAGCCTAGGCTATTTATTTGCGGGCCTTGTCGACTGGGAGATGCTAGCAACCTTGTTGCTTGGCTCCATCCCTGGCGTACTGCTTGGAGCAAGCGTCGCACAAAGCACAACGGGGCGATGGCTACAGATATCACTTTCGGTGGTTCTGTTCTCAGCTGCCATCAAAATTATCCAGGCGACTTGAAACCAAGGCTATTACCTAGCACCGCATGAAAAGTCGAAACCCAACAGAAAAAGCAGTCCTTCGCTGGATAAAACAAGGATACGGCCAAGGATGGGGATTGGCCTACAAGCCGTTCTTCTACATCCGCGACGTTCCCTCCGATGGAAGATCCACGGCGCTGGAGGGTCTCAAAATCCCCAGGACACATCATTACTTTTCGGATGTCGAGTATCACTACCATCTACTAGCCGAATACTCGGACCTCGTGATCGAAATTCGAGAGCAATTTGCACTCCTCCCCTGCGAAGAAACCCGGCACATTGCGGTGAAGCTAGGAATCGATCATCCAATTTATTCCGCAACCGGCGCACAACGGGTTCTCACCTCAGATCTCGTACTTTCGGTGAGGCGAGGGGATGAAATCGTTCTGGTCGTGTTGTGCTGCAAGGTTGCAAGCGACGTCGATCCCTCAAATCCGGAGGCGACCCGCACCCTTGAGAAAGTCCTACTGGAAAAGGTTTACTGGGAAGCCCGAAATGCCGAGTGGCGACTGGTCACCGACAAAATACTCCCGGAGAACAAGGTTCACAATCTGGTGTTCTTCCGCGGCTGCATGGTTTCCCGTGAACGAGACTATTTGAACGGAAGGATGGCGGATTTTGTTCAAACAGCCCTCGCCATTTGGAGCGATTGCATTTCGCTCAACGATTTTTTGCTCACTGCATCGTTTCAGCTCGACCTAACCGGCGATGAGTGCTTCTGCCTGCTCGGCCGCTCAATCTGGACCAAATCTCTGCCAGTCGACCTAGACAGCGGCAAATTTGGTCATGAGTACCGACTTCCTCTCCTGAAGGCATTGGAGGCCCAGGAGGTGCCATGCTTCAGCTAAACGAAGTCCTCATGCCCGCGCCGGACCGGACGACATCCATCGACGGCATCGTCCGTGTTGTCGGCATTTCTCATGACGGAAAGACCGTTGGGCTAATTCAGCTTGACGTCTGGCCGCTCAAGGCTCCGTATCTCCTCCCGCTGGCGTCGATTGATCCAGATGAGGACGACAACGGGATCATCCGAGTCACTAAGTTCGACACCAATCTTCCGTTATCTAAAGACAAGCTCTCCGACAAAAAAAAGGAACGTCTGAAGGCTGTCAGTAAGCAGATGCAATCGACCATGGCTGATTTGAACATGGTCATGGACGCGGGTTACCGGAACAGGGAGTTTGAGCGCATTGCCAAGCGTGACTCGGTCAGCGTCCGGACGATTCAGCGCCAATTTTACGATTACCTTTGGGGCGGAATGGTCGAAATGGCCTTTCTCGGCCCCAAAAAAGCGCAGAGACCTGCCGTAACGCCGCAAAACCCTGGAACCCAGAAACGAGGCCCTAAACCCCGCAATACTGAAAAGGAAGACCGGGGCTCAGCGCCACTCAGCCAGGTCCGAGAGCAACTGATAAAAGGCGCAAAGAAATTCTATTTGAACGGTGCGTACACCGAAGCAGAGGCCTTTGTCCTCACCAAGAAAAAGTTCTTTTCCAACGGGAAAAAGGCGACTCGAGTATCGGGCAAGAAAGTCGAGCTCGATGATTTGCTGCTTCCTCCAAGCGAGCTTCCATCTCGACGGCAATTCCACTACATCATCACACTGCTGCGCGAAACCGAAGGAGATCGAGAGACAAAGCCTAGAGACGCGAAGCCCCGCAGGAAACGTACAGTTCGGCGCGGCCGTGCCAGAGATGGCGTTCCCGGACCGGGTTATAGATATGAGATTGATGCGACCCGTATTCAGATTCGGCTTGTCTCGCGGTACAACCCCGCTCAACTCATGCGAGAAGCGACGCTGTACATCATCATCGATGTCTGGTCGGGATCCATCGTCGGGTATGCCCTATCCCTAGAGCCCCCGAGCTGGTTTCTGGCGGCCAAAGCCCTTTACAACTGCTTCACACCGAAATCAAAGGTCTTCAAACGCCTTGAGCTCCCTTATGGCGACGAGGACTGGGTATCGCAGCATCTGCCAACTAGGTTGGCGGCCGATCGTGGAGAGTTCGTCAGCGACAAGGCAGGCGTAGTTCCCGAAATTGGGATTGAAGTCGAAATCATGCCGCCCATGTGCCCAGAGCGAAAGGGATCGGTAGAAGGAAAGTTCGAAAAGGTGAAGCATGGCGACAACTTCTATCTCAAACCGGGAAAACACAAAAAGAACCCGCAGCGTCGTGAGAAAGATGGAAAGAAGGAAGCAGCTTACACGTTAATGGAGTTGGAGCAGTTGATCGTCGAGATCATTCTCGACCTGAACAACGACCCTGTCCCTGTCGAGAATATACCTGCAGACGCTGTCAAAGCAGGTGTAGAAGCAATTACTTACGGTGGCCTATTCGCTTGGGGCCTAAAGAATCGGACCGGCTTTACCCGCGTGCTTCCTGACAAGGTTGCGGAGAACGAATTGATGCTTCGCGCTCAGGCAACTGTCACTCCAGAAGGAATTCGATATCAAAAGCAGACTTACGTTTCCAACGATCTTCTCGAATCCGGCCTGCTGGCGAAAGCTACAACTCAGGGGAATTTCCCCATCGATATCCGATATGACGATCTGGTTGGCGATCGTATACGGTACCTCGACCCACTCAAGCAGGACTGGGCAGATGCCCTCAACAACAACCCTGACGTCCTAAGACTTCACACCTCATTCTGGGAAATTGAACAGCAGCTTTTCAAGGCTGAAGACCTGCATAGCAAGGCCGAGGAAAACAATATCTCCAACAAACACGAGAAAGCATCAGCCATCAACAAGAGGGCTAGGGCCGCCGTTACCCGCGCAAAAGTTGCAAAGGCCACCACCAAGCAAAGCAACTCCAAGCAGGCCATCAACCAGAACACTGCCGTCGAGATTGCCGCAGACCGCTCAAAACGGCTCCTGGCGGAGCAGAAAAGCTTGGCAACTGCATTGGCGGTAAAGGCTACCCAGCCGGCACCGCACCTCGTACAAACTTCCTCCGCCTCTTCTGCCCAACCGGCCAAATCAGTAGGGCAGCGCGCCCTCGAACTCTTGAAGAAGAAAAATGCACCCTTGGATAAATAACCAACCAACGTACACGTCATACCCCCTGCCTGAGTTTTCAGGTAACCCCTTAATCGAAGCATTGGCGCAACTTCCGTATAACCAGGACGACGCCATCATGCGGCTATCATCCCTGCCAATTTTCGATGAGGGCGAGCGGAATTTGCCGGCAGCTATGCGGATGTTCTTGCCGGCTCGTCTTTCACGATTTCTGTTTCCGACAACCCAGCATGTTCGTTTTCTGAACCACCTCGCCATTCAGGTATTCGATGGGTATTCGACCCGAAATCCCATGAATGCGGCTGGCCAACAATACCTCCATCATGCAGCCACTCAGTCCTATTTTGTCCCCGTGATCGACCCCGGCACGGGTAGGCTATCGACCATTTCGATGGTGTGCGGCATCCCTGGGATTGGCAAATCCACACTTATTCGGGGATGCATGAGCATGCTTGGGAAACCCGTTATTCGCCACAGTTCCTATCGAGGTCAGGCATTCCCTGAAACCCAAATTCTCTACCTAATGAGAAATGTGCCTGATCAGTGTTCAGCCAAGGCGTTTTGCAAGGCATATGGGGATTACACCGACGCATTGCTCGGCATGCCGCTCTATGCAAAATTCTTCGCCGACAAATCCATGACGAGAACTCACTATCTCAGCGAATTGCGCAGAATAGTCGTCTCTCACCACGTCGGCGCACTGATTTTGGACTGCGTTGAGCACTTACTACTAGGTTCTCCAAAAGATGTTAGTGAATTCATCGCCATGCTGATCAACATGCGCGATGAGTTACGTGTGCCCATCATTCTGGTGGGCACACCTCGCGCCGCCGAGATTCTCAAATCCGACGTCAGTACATCACGTCGAATCGTTGAAGGGGGCTACCACGAACTGAAACGTCCTGAGTCGCCAGATGATCCAGACTTCTCGGCGTTGTGCGAAATTCTTTGGAGCTACCAGTGGGTCACAAAACCCACGGATTTCAGCGAGCCCATGAGAGACCTACTTTACGATCTGAGCCAAGGAATCACCGGAGTCATGATCACTCTGTTCATCGCTGCTCAAATCGAAGCTATTGACAGTGGTAAAGAGGAACTGACGAAGGACTTGATTAAGCAAGTCTATGACCAGCGGTTCAAACCCCTCCATTCGATTATTGATGCCCTGCGCACAGGAAAACAATCGATCATCTCCCAATACGACGACCTCTACCCCAAGGCATTTGATGGACTGAAAGTCGATCCATTACTAAGCCGTATTGAGGAAATCCATGCTCAGATGGCTGCGAATCAAGAGCGTTCTCTCGGCATCATGGACGCGGTCGAGAAAGCCGTGGTCAAAGAACGAAAAGAAAAGCTTGATGCTGCCACGCTGCTTCAAGCAGTAACAGCACCTGACACAGGACTGCCTCAAGCACTGCAATGAGCGACATGATCCATAACGTCCGGATGCCCTTCTTCCCGGTGCCAGCACCGGGGGAAACGGTCTTCTCCGTTGTAGGGCGATGTATCGAACGCCTTGGGATCGCAAATCAGCATTTGCTGCCCATACTCACCGGTCAGCGCCTGACTAAAACCTTGTTTTCGGCCTTGCCGGGGTATCTCGAAAGTATCTCCCGAGCAATGCCGCATGGGCACCCCTGGAACGACGTTCACGAGCTGGTCAGAAGCCACACGGCGCTGCCCTACTTCACTTACTTTCATACTGAAGATCAACGCCTCTTAAGCGCCAAACTGCTTGCTGCAGCAGACAATACTCAGCCGATATTGCTCAGCCTCGGGCTATCGACATACAGAATTCCTGTGCCGGCTCCTTCCGCGCGCTTCTGCTTAAGTTGTCTGCAAGAACAGTATCTCCAGCCAGGGCATTCCTATTTCCAGGTGGTACACCAGCTCCCTGGAGTTACCCATTGTTGGAAACACCAAGAACTCCTATCAGACGGCTGCGTCACCTGTGGGCACTATCCTCTTAGAGGGAAGAAACTGACGATGCCGGGGCAATGCCTTTGCAAATCTTTTGCGGCATCCAATCTTCAGAATGCCATTGCATCCACCGATTCAGCGTATTGGCTGGCCCACGAAAGTGAATATTTGCTGAATGCCGCAGACACTTCATTTGACCGACGTAACCGGCTGCGTGACGGCGTTCTCCGCGCAGGCTTCTGCCGCGGCTCGCTCGTTGATTACGATCTTTTGGCAAAAGGAATCGAGCTGCGTTTTGGGAACGAATTTCTGGGAAGTATCAATCATCCAGCCAGAGACCCCAGCGGCAAACCGTCCGCCTGGATCCGACGCAGCCTACCAATCAATCCTGACGGAAAGCGCCTCCCAACGATTGTTGGTCTACTGATTTTGGGGGCCGCCTTCGACTCCGTCGAGGCATTTGAAAACAACCATATCTCAGACAACCCGCGCAGCCTTGAAACAATAACATCGCCAACGCCTACCGCATCGACACCTCAATGGGCTTTGGGTCTCCGGGAATTGCTGATTAAACACGACCATCGGATTTCAGCGTGTGCCGAACATCTAAATCTATCGAGTTCAAAAGTAGCCATCGAGGCCCGCAATCAAGGAATCACTATTCCACTCTCGCCGGCGGCCATAGTTCGGATCGGAAAAGATCGTCTCGACAAAACCCGGGAACTACTGCGGCAAGGCGTGGAGAAAGACCAAATTCTCCGCAGCCAGGAAATCGGTGCCTGGACATTGCAGCTTATTGAACTAGATGACCTGAACCTCGCTGTTCATCACCGCAATGCCACAGAGATCAATCGGCGAGACTTCCACCGGAAACGTATTCAGGATTTTCTACAGGATCATCCGAGTACCACCCGGCAGACGATTAGCAACGAGCTAGCTGGTGCCTACGACTTCATGTTGAGTAAGGATCGGGAGTGGTTTTTTGAGAATGTACCTCAAGCCTCCCGGACTTCTGGCAGCGAGCGCCCGCAACGCAACGACTGGTCGGCAATCGACATATCGCTAGCCGAGGCTGTCCAAAAAGCTGCCATGGACATGCAAAACAGTGCAGAGCGACCGATACGCATCACCAAATCGATGCTGCTGAGCCGTCATCGAGCACTCCAGAAATACCACGCTGAGCCGGAACGCTTTCCAATAACCACGAGGGCACTCGAGGAACTTGCCGAAACGCCAGATCAATTTCTGGAGCGTAAAGTGACTTGGGGCGTTCGACGTTTGATCAGTTCTGGAATGGAAATATCGATGGATACTCTAAGGCGGGAAACAGCTATCTCCGATATCCGTTTGAAGCGACATAGCAGCATGGTTCGCCGCGTGCTCCTTGAGCAAGGTGCACGCGTTTCGGAAAAATCAATATTACATTCAATTATCGAGTGCTCGACAAGCTCTCCTTAGCCACTACTGCTCGCTGCAGGGATCATATCGGCTCCGCACTGCAGACACACAAAACGCTCCCCCTCCCCGTTTTGGATCGATGTAGCGGCCCGCATGCCTGTGAGCGTGACTTGCTCCCAGTGCTTAGAGTAGGGTTGATCGTTTTCTGAAGTCTTTTCTTCTCCTCGGTGCCCGTTGGGACAGACGAAGTGGCGATATGTACGCATCGTCATTTTGACTTTACCTCCTCATGTTCTGAGAGCATCAGGGATGACTACCATCCATCCGGCACATCAACAATAACACTGACATCTACCAAAATTCGAACACGGCATTGCCGTAAATTGAGGCTCAAAACAGCGATTGCTGTTTTTACAGCAATGAACGACAAAGGCGCTGACGCGGCAGCATCACATGCAGGGCATTCTCATCCCTCATCGTCGTCAATCCCCATGCGCAACATAAAGGCATCGGGATCCTTTCCCTTATTGAATAGCTTGTACTGCTTCTGGAAAATTGCGATTACCAACTCCTGAGTATCGGTTTGTCGCTCACCTTGGACTGACGGTACTAGGCGACCATCTACCTCTGCCAGGTCAATCAAGTCGGATAAAAATTTCAAACCGAGGGAATAAGAAACCCTACCGACTCGATCGCCAAACGTTGTGGTAGTCGATGACTGCAGGAAGTGCTCCAGGAAG
The DNA here is from genome assembly GCF_030161255.1 of Zoogloea oryzae. Lineage (NCBI taxonomy): Bacteria > Pseudomonadati > Pseudomonadota > Betaproteobacteria > Rhodocyclales > Zoogloeaceae > Zoogloea > Zoogloea oryzae. The sequence goes on along the minus strand of NZ_BSPX01000018.1, from coordinate 23,555 downwards.
GCTAGCAGATTCTTCCGATCCGGCATGATGTAATTGTCAATCCACTTCCGAGGGGCTTCGATCGAGCGCCAGTCACGCCACCGGACGAGCAAACTAACCATTTCGGGGGCTGCCAGAAGTTGCCCCCTGGTAGCCGCCAGTTCGATCCAATTGAGCGCAATTCCTTTCAGCTCGACCAGCGTTTCCGGTTTGATGGCTGTTAGCGTAGCAGCCGGACCGTAGGTAACCGGCTTCTGGTGGCATGCTTCTATCATGGAGATCGCCTCACACAGATAGGTCACGGCCTCGCCATCCTTGAAGGAGGAGATCAGTTCCGTATCTCTCTTGTCCTCAGGAACTCGCGAGAGTGCATGTTGCATCACCCACCCTAGCCGGACTGAGCTTGGGAGCGAAACGCCAACGTAGGATTCGTCGCCCTTTACGATTAGCTTGTCACCGATCTTCGCCAGCACGCGGAGCATATTGATGGCCCGGGCCGAATCGATCTCGCTTGTGTAGTCGCGGAAGTATTCGAGGTAATCGCGTGCTTTTGAGGAGCCGTCAGATCGCTTCATCTTCACTGCATCGAGCAATGTCGCCTCTGTCCTGTCCTGGTCTGCGAGGCCATCGATAAAGGAAATCATCGTATTGCGACTCAGCCTGTCAGCACCTACAGCGAATTGGAAGTAATTGGGGAACATTTCGGGAGCGGCAGCACGCCGCATTTTTCGCCATTCCGACTCGACCTCAGCTCCTCTCCCCATATCGTCCAAGCGAGGAAAAAGCCTCTCCATCATCGCTTGGATACCTGACCGGACCGACTCATCCAGTTTCGCCGCCCATGCTTGGTGGAATTCCCGTTCCTCTGTCCGCTCATGTGCCGTGAGTCCGCGTTGATCGCGGCCGGCAAACCATTGAACATTGTCCCGGATGGTTTCATACAGATCAGGCTGGTTGATCCGGAGGAACTCCAGAGCAAAAAAGTCGGTGATGTTCACCTCATCGCGCAGTACCGGGAAGGTTACGGCTAGTGCATTGACGTACCGCACAATGTCCCGGGGCTTGGTCAACTGGGGCGCCATCCCCTCCAAGAAAATGTTGCCCCAGTATGCCTGGTCGAAGAGTTGCATATCCGCCCCTACCAACAGCCTATTCAACTCACTGAACAATTTATGTTGAAGTTTTACGCGGTCGACCGCTGGCAGATGGAAGGGCACTTGGATGATTTTCTCCAGGTAGGCTTCGCCTCCCGCCTCCCCGTTTAGATCCATCGCCCCGGCCAAGGCATTGGCAACCACCTTACGATCAAAGGAGAGGAGATAGACAAGATTCGGGAAATCGGCCAAGGCCTTCACGACCTTGAACACCTCGCGAATCTCGGTAGGAGTCAGCCGGTCGATGTCGTCGATGATGCATACGACTCGATGATTGCCTTCACGCAGCGCTGTCGTGATTTCCGTCTTAAGTTTGGGAACGTCCTTCGGTTTCAGCTTGAAGAATTTGAGCAGGATGCCAATTGGCACATCGACCCATACATGCCCAGTGCTGAGAGCCACCGCCTTGCCTAGCGCCCCCGAGTATTCGGCCATCAGGTCGCCAGCTTTCTGGACATTGGAGGGGCCAAGCTTGAGCTTGGTGGATAACTGCGCCAAGAACTGTCCTGCCAGCTGGTTTTTATCGTCAAACCACCAGGGATTGAAGTCGATGACCAGCGGCTTCGAGCCACCTTTCTCCTCCTGCAGATAGTGCTTCACGAAGTTAAGGAGGGTGGATTTCCCCGTGCCCCAAGGTCCGTGGATGGCCATAACGAGGCCTTGAGGGCTTGGCGTTTTCACGACTGCAGTAGCGACCTGCTTGGCAAAGCCGACATAGCCGAATTCATCTGCGACAGGATCGCATAACGGAATATCGGAATGAATCCCGATAGTTGGCTCAAGGTTGTGTTCGATCTTGCTCATGGCAGGTCGCTCCTCAGGCAGGCCGTGGAGAATGATGAATAAGTACCCCGGGATGGTAACAAGAGTAGCTGAGAGTTGCTGGCCACTACTAGGCGTTTGCCGGTAACACCCACGATCCTGCCGAAGCGGAATTCATGGCCAAAGTCGGATTAAAGGAATAGCACGCCGAGCATTTGGCATCACCCTACTACCAAGGCTCAAACAGGCCAGAAAACAACAATCACATTATTACTTCAACATAATAAAATCGTGAGAACCATCCTTCATCCAGAAAGAGGCATTGGTAATGTCCAAGGTGAGTATTGAGCGTATTACGAAGATTGTTCGCTTCATTCGCCAGAGAGGGTCAGCTTCCATGGCATTCCTCAAGGAGAACTTGGAGGTGTCCGAAGCGACACTCAAGCGGGACTTCGCATTTCTTCAAGATCGCCTTGGATGTCCTCTTGAATGGGATAGATCGAAGCGCGGTTGGGTCATTAATGACGAATTAGCGGTTGGGGGAAAATTTGAGCTACCTGGAGTCTGGTTTGACTCTTCGGAAGTGGTTGCGCTCCTAACTATGCTTCACCTCGTAGAAGGCGTCCAACCAGGATTATTGGAGGACCATATTGCCCCACTTAAATCCAGACTTCGAAGCATGCTGGCCGAAGGAACGTCATCAGCTCGCCCAATCGAGAACAAAATCCGATTAATTCATTTTGCACCGCGCAGAGTTGAGACCAAGCATTTCCAACAAGTCTCCAGCGGACTGGTCGAAGGCAAACGCCTGCAATTGAAATATTGGAATCGGGAGCGAAAAGAAAGCTCGGATCGGACGATTTCCCCCCAGCAGCTCGTGCACTATCGGGAGAATTGGTTTCTTGACGCTTGGTGCCACCACAGAAATGCGCTTCGTTCGTTTTCGCTCGACGCGATGCTGTCTGTAAAAGTACTCGATGAGCCCGCCGTCGAAATAAGCGGCCAAGAAATGGAGGATCACTTCCGTAGTGGCTACGGCATTTTTGCCGGCACAGCCACGAAACAAGCCCAGTTGAAATTCACCCCAGAACGCGCTCAATGGGTGAGCAAGGAAACGTGGCATCACAATCAGCGGAGTGAACACACTGAAGATGGTAGCTACCTACTGGAGATTCCTTACTCCAACGATCAAGAGTTGATTATGGATTTGCTTCGCCACTGCCCTGAGGTCGAGGTAATTTCTCCACCGGAACTGAGAAAAAAGCTACGTGCCATGCTAAACGCAGCATTGGAAAAAAATTTTCTTCCCACCCCTCAGTAGGTCACTCCTTGAGCTAGTACCCCCGCAACAATGTCCTCACATTCGGAATTGTTTCTGACAAGGAGAAATGAATGAGGATTAATCTTGCACACCTTAGAGAGCGTGCCCAAAGTGGTGGCTGGATCAACTTTGCAGTCTTCGATGCTCGCTCATCATCCGGCTCATCAGACGACAACGCCAGTTTGCTCGCCCAACTGACGGCGAAAGCAAGAGGTGCGAATTTGCAGGTTGATCAGTCAGCCCTAGCATTTATGTCAGGCAGCCGAATTCAATTCTTTGGCAGCCCACCGTTGGTGGAGTACCTATCTAACAACGGCCTTCCCGGCTGGACACACACCATTGACGCCTAATCAGGAACGAATTCTAAATGGCCAAAAATCCTCCTATCGGTGACAACGCCCGCCGTGGCGCTGTTCGTGATCGCTCGCAGGTTTTCAACCCAGTCACCCAAACCTGGATCAAGCGAAATGCGGGGACTGGTCAGTTCATGGACCAGCAAGAAGATTGTGATCCCTTCAAAGGGATTCGTAAGGAGCACAAAAAGTGAACCGTACAACTCACCAGCTCATCGCTGGCGCTGCGGCCGGCATTTATTTGGCAAAACGCGAGACTGCAACTGGCACCACCACGATCAAACCACTACTGGGAAGCGCAGCTGCCGCGTTCTTCACGAATCTTCCAGATATTCTTGAGCCAGCGACCTCCCCGAATCATCGTGCAATTTTCCATAGCCTCGCATTCGCCGCACTCCTTGGTACCTGCTTGTACCAACTAAACCAATGGCAAACCGAGACTGAGTTGGAATCGCTGCTGAAGGGTGTAGGCATGCTTGCCGTATTGGCATACCTGATTCACCTCGCGCTTGACTTTACGACAGCCAAGTCCCTTCCGCTGATTGGATAGAGGGCCACAACGATGCGTGAAGCCTTGAATGAATTTCTGGTTGTGCTGGCCTACTCAACCAAGACCCAGCTTGCTGTGATCTTCGGACTGGCATTTTTTGTGGGCACAATGGTAGCGGGAGACTATTTCACCAGCCATCTGGAGATACACGGGATACTGGCCCCGCTAACCGATGTGGTTCGCGAAAAAATTGCCCATAGATATGACAAAGCTGCGTTGGCCAGCTTGGCTGGTTTTCTTCTTCTCGCCGTCAAATGCTACAAAAAAGACCGGAAGCGGCTCCTTCGCTTTTGAATGATCGCTCAATAAATCGACAGGAGTTCTGGCACCCCAGAGTGCCATCGGAATCCAATGCCAAATGAAAAAAAACAGATAACCAGCTATTGAAATCACATCACCCGACCACATGTGGGTTGTTTCCAGCTAGTAGCGGTCGCAAAGAGAACGAATAACAACATGACGAACGCTCTACTGCCAGCAATTCAAGTAAATCCAACCCCCGCGCCGGACAACCTAGCAGATCAAGAACTTGCCACTTGGCTTGACGCCTGCTGGAGGGCGAACCGCCGAGTGGGTTATCTGCACGGTTCTTATCTCTGCAAGGTCGCAGATCTGTCCGACCCGAACCTAACCCTTCATCCTGCTGATCCGGAAAATGAAACAAAAAAGGTTCTCAAGAAGCTGGTGACCCGTAGCCTCCTGCAGCATCTCGAATTGCCCCAAACCACCCTGGCACATGCGCGCACTATCGATCCTTCCTGGATATTGTTTCCGGTGGATTCTCCTATTGCGGTAAACGGCTTAGTTGATATGCGCCAGGAGCTTCTAGGGCGCATCGCAGGACGAGGACAAGATATCACGCCCCAAACAGCCCAGCGAGTCTGGTCAGATGCCGGCGCACGGTGCATGTTTGAGGGCTGCGCAAGGGATTTGTCGCATGTGCCGTTTTACAAGGGGTCGGCTCGTGTTGGGTACCTCGCCCACATCATCGCATCTGATCCACGCGGTCCTCGGGGCTCGGCAACGGAGTCCCATCAGCGCTCCAATGACCCGGATAACGTAATGTTATTGTGCGACGAGCATCACCGCTTGATTGACTCATTCGCGCCCGACCAGTACCCGGCCGATATGCTCTACGCCATGCGTCAATCCCACCGGGATTTAGTCCGCAGCTATCTGGACTCTCTCGCCTTTCCTCGCGCCAAAGCGCTTACATTACACGCTAACCTGGCCCAGGTTCCAACTTATTTTCAAGAATCCGAATTTATCGAGGCCATCCTGGCAACGGGGCGCGCCATGCAACCCGGCGTGCTTCATTACATACGCCGCACCACACAACGGGATGAGCGAAATACCCCCGGATTTTGGGCTAATTATCTCCGGGAGCACGAAAGCCATATCCGGCAATTGGTGAGTAGCTTCAACGATCCTGGTATATCTGGAGCGGAGGAGTTCGCGGTCTTCCCGCTTCACCACATTGCAACAATGGTCCTGGCCGGCCGCATTATGGGTGAGGCACGTGCTATTCAAGTATTCCAGTACCACCGTCAACGAGCCACCTGGGCCTGGGACCCGAACACTAGCCCTCTTCCCGCCAATACGTTCAGTGTCAATGCGTTGCCGACCAATCGGAGCGACGAAGTTCTCATCACCCTTGAGCTGACGGCTCGAATCGATGACGAAGCAATGCCTGCCGAACTGGCGCCAAAAATTGCTGGGGGCAGCCTACCCTGGCTACGTATTACGCTTCAGAGTCCCCGCTTCGATTGCATAAGTCACCCCGCCGACCTCGATCAGTTCTCTCATGTAGCCAGGAAGACAATCAATCATGTTCAAGACGTGATGCGGGCACGAAAGGCACACCTGATCGCAATCAGCCCACCAAGTACTGTTTTCCGTTTCGGCCAGATGCTCCAAGCCGGCCATCACCCTGAATACATTATTTACGACCGAGCTGGCCGAAACGATAAGTTCGTCCCGGCATTTTCGATAACTGGTCATGACGTGTCTGCAAGCTGCGACGACGGACGGCCTATCACCATCTCCATCCGGTAAGGAGCGCGACACAATGACCCTCACGAAAAGTGCAGCTTTGGTACAACATGCCGAACGCAACCGCCCGGTGCGCTTCGCCGAATCCGTCGCGTCTTTGACCGCATTGCGGAAAGGACTCGCCATGGATTCCGGGGCTGAGGTTCTGCTTGCGTACAGCCCATGGGCCAGGGCATTAAACGAGGCCAACCTCCATATCACCGTACGCCCAGAGGAAATCGCCGAAGCCGCGGATGCCTATAACGAGGTGGCCAAGCATCTGGTTGAAAAGCTGCACTGGCCAGATCAGGCGATCAAGATTCTGCCGCAGGGGTCGGCAAGTACTCAGACGCTAATCCGCTCCCCAAATGCTAATGAGAAGTTCGACATTGATGCCGTGTGCCGGGTAGATATTTCCCGTGTCGCGGCCCGGGACCCCATGGGATTCTTTCAGACAATCGGCGAGGCGCTGGAAGAACTTGAGGCAACGGCCAAGAAGCGCTGCTGGAACATTCCTTTCATCAAGAGGCCCTTTTATCTTGAATTCACCCCCTCGGTCCCACTAGATACGGTGCCCCCGCAGACTCTAGATGTGATGGCCCCTAGGTACCGTGCTGCGCCGGAATATCGTAGCACCGCTCTCGCCGTGGTCGATTGCCCGACTGAGAAATGGAAAACTTCGAATCCTGAAGGCATCACGAAGTGGCTCGATGACACGGCCAAGTTGCCACTCATCCGTCAGGTGGTAATGGAGGCCGCTTTTACAAAGGCGGCTGCCGACATTGCACCGGTCCCGGGGCAGGAAGTAGAAATCACCGATACGCTGCGGGTCGCCATCCGACTTTTCAAGCGCCACCGGGACATCTGCGTGCGCCGCGGCATTATTGAGGCCGAATTCAAGCCGATCTCGATCATCATCGTCACGCTTCTCACTACGTGCTACCGCGGCCTCGCCGAACTCGGCCGCTCGTTCGAGCATCCTGTGGAGGTGTTAACCGAACTCGCCTCACTCATGCCCCACTTGATCTTGAAGCTGAATGGCGACTACCGCGTAGACAATCCGACCGTCGAAGGTGAGAACTTCGCGGAACGTTGGAATCAGGATGACGGGGAGCGCTACGAGGCCTTCGTAACTTGGTGTGAGACTCTTGCGGCCGATCTAAAGCTGATCCTTGAATCCACGGATCATCAGCAGATTTCGAAGCGTGTCAGGGAAGCATTCGGGATTCCCCCCGCACGAGCAGAATCTGACGATACAGGCCTCTCGGTAATCAGTCGCCGGCCGCCTCCTGCAGTTGCACGTACGCCAGGTCTGGCATAAGGTTCCCTGGTGGGTTTGGATCTGCACCGCGTCCACCAGGATTTCCCCGACCTTGACCAGACCCCTTTAAGTCGTGGAGGAGGCGCCACCGCTTATCGGCTCCAGCTTCCACCGTTTAAGTCAGGCCGGGAGTTCGAATGGGCGGAATTGCGTTTACCCAAAGGCTTTCCGCAGCATCAGCGAGCCCAAATCGTTCTTTCCCCCGATGCAGTTCTGCGGATACCGCATTTGGACAGCGCAGGTGTTCTTTGCACCCAAGGAGATCCTGGCCCAGCGCAAGGCCACTCATCCGAAGAGCGTATCTTGCTGCTCCTGCAGGCCTACCAAGAACAGTTTCTAGAGCCATGGCTTATGGGTGCTCTAGATGATCATTTTGCTGGCGAAGCCTTGAACTATTGGTTTATCAAGGTCGCCAGGACCCGTTCACATCGTGATCCAGTGCGCGCCGTCTGGGCCGTTGATCAATGTCCCTCCCGCGCCACAGTGCGGGAGGGCGTTCTGTTGGTTCCAGAACGCATTGTTATTGCCGCCGATGAAGATCTTCCTATTACCGGACGGCTTGTTCAGACCATGGGCAAGCGCGCAAGCCAACGTATTCGAGTACTGATTGCCGACATACCGATTGCCCATACACTGACGCCTTCGACTTGGCCACAGACGGCATCCGATTTGGATAGACTGCTCAACGGACGACTTCGCCCCACTCAACGACAGCAGTTCCGGCATCCTCTCAGCCGGCGTGGCCGCAGCATCCATCGTATTGTCTTGTTACGTAATTCTGAGGGCGCTTTTGCCTACTTGCTACCGGGCGGCCCCGCCACAGTAGTTGATCTCGGTATCAGTAAGAAGACCTATCCTCCCCATAAAACCCCTTTGCCCCTCGATGTTTCGCGTCTTGACCCTTCTTGGACTGTCGGTAGGGACCAGCATCCAGAAGTCTCCGAACGCCAAGGCAAACACGTCCTGGTCTTTGGAGCAGGAGCGCTGGGAAGCCCTGTAGTAGACCATCTAGCGAAGGCTGGAATTGGCTTCATTACGCTGGTTGATCCGGAAATTCTTGTCCCTGCAAACATCGGACGGCATTTACTTGGGGCGGATTCTATCGGCATAAAAAAGGCTGTCGCACTTGCTCAGCGCGTCAATCTCGGATACCCCGCTTCGGTTGTTACACCCGTTGCAACCAACGCCGAACAATGGCTAGCCAAAAATTCCTTGAGTGGAGTGGACGTCATCCTTGATCTGACAGGAGAGCCGGATGTTCGTTGGCATATTGATCACGCTCGGACCAGCTCTCCATGTCCGTTACTCATCGGTTGGATGGAGCCCTACGTGGCAGCAGCACACGCCTGCATGCTGCCTTCGGAAACCCCATGGATACAAGGCTCATCGGATTTGATGAAGGACCTCGAGGCAATCACCTGGCCAGATGAGATTATGCGACAGGAGCCTGGTTGTAGCAGCAGATTCCAGAGTTACACTGCAGCAGCAGCCGCCCACGCAGTAGCGCTGATTGTGGAGAATGCACTGCAACTCATCGATGGCAACAGTGGTGACTCACCTTCAAGAATTGTGAGCTGGGTTCGTGGTCAGCGGTTCCTGGACAAACACTGGCCCGGCTTAGTACTCCGGACGTGGGCCAAAGACGCAGCTCCACACGATGGCCTTACAATGGAACGCCCTTTCCCGTGACGATCCGAATTTTCTTTGATAACGCTTTCACCCACTACGTCCTCTTTACCTCCGATGCGCTAGCCTACATGTACGCCCACACCCAGCGTAGACTATGGCAAAAGGAGGCAGGAGGAGAGCTATTCGCCTACGACCCCGATGCATCCGGTCTGGTGATCGCCGCTGCCACCGGCCCAAATCCAGATGATCGCCGTAGCCGATGCTCATGGAATCCGGATACATCAGCAGCCGACCGAGACCGTCAGAAGCAGTATATGTACGGTCGACATGCTGTAGGCTTGTGGCATACCCATCCTGAACCAGTTCCATCTCCCTCTGGTCGAGACCGGAGAACGACCCAAGACTACCTTGAGGCGTTCCATGGAGAAAGAAAAAAATACCTAATGGTTACTCTCGGCAATAGGGGCAACCCGCCAAACATGGCGGTATGGGCCGCCAGCTACGCGCCCCAAAGCCCTTGGATAGAAATGGTAGAAACTACCGTATCAAGCACATTTGCGCGATTCGCCTAGAACCCACACCCGAGACGATACTTATTCACGATAGTTCAGTGCACAGGTTCTTTCTGTGCATGGGATACAGCCGGAGAATGACTCGAGCTCGGATCGATATAAAAATAATATATTGCTGTAAATCGCTGCCCAAAACGGCAATTGCTGTTTTTACGACAATGGACAGCAATGCCGAGAAAGGTAGCCAATGGTGCTTTCGTCCCGCGATTGACAAAAATAATGTCCACGGAAATTAAGAAGCACCATCCTTCAAGCAAACTGACAAAAAATATTGTCTACAACCATTTTCTAACAGGTTGATTTGTTTAGGGCCAGACTGACATTAGTTATTGTCTACTGGCAAAAATTCGGTTGGGGCGGTCAGGCCGCGGCGGCCACGCGACGGGCCGGGGGCGGCGCCATGCCGCTGGCGAGGATCAGCCACGCCACGGCCAGCCCGCAGCCCAGCAGCGACACCGCGCCGGGCCCGACGTGCTGGGCCAGCCAGCCGCCCAGGGCGCCGCCGACGAACAGCCCGACGGACTGCAGCGTGTTGTACACCCCCAGCGCCGTGCCCTTGGCGTGGGCCGGGGCGATCTTGGAAATCCACGACGGCTGGGTGGCCTCCAGCACATTGAATGCCACGAAGAACAGCGTCAAAAGGATCGCCAGCGGCCACATCCCGGCGCTGCCTTCCACGTAAAGCCCGATCTGGACCACCAGCAGCAGGCCGATCGCGGCGTTGAAAATCGGTTTCATCTTGCCGCGCTTCTCGGCCACGATGATCGCCGGCACCATCACCACGAAGGACAGCAGCACCGCGGGCAGATAGACCTTCCAGTGCTCGGCGATGGGCAGCCCGGCGGCCACCAGCCCGGCCGGCACCAGCACCCACATGGCGGTCTGCATCAGGTGCAGGGCGAACACGCCGAAGTTGAGGCGCATCAGCTGCCCATTGGCGAGCACCTCGCTGAAGCGCCCCACGGCCCGCGGCACCGGCGGCGCGGCGGGCACGATGAAGACGATGGTGAAGATGGCCCCCACGGCCAGCGCGGCGGTAAGCCAGAACAGCCCGCTCATGCCGATCACCGCGTAGAGCAGCGGCGCGGCCACCATCGACACCGCAAACACCAGCCCGATCGACGAACCGATCATCGCCATCACCTTGGTGCGGTGCTGGTCGCGGGTGAGGTCGGCGGCGAGCGCGGTGACGGCCGCCGAGATGGCGCCGGCGCCCTGGAGCACGCGGCCGACGACCACCGTCTGCACATCCTGGGCCATGGCGGCGACCACGCTGCCGATCACGAACAGCAGCAGGCCGACGACGATCACCGGCTTGCGGCCGAAGCGGTCGGACGCGGCGCCGAAGGGAATCTGCAGGAAGGCCTGGGTGAGACCGTAGGCGCCGATGGCCATGCCGACCATCGCGGTGTTGTCGCCGCCGGGCATGCCGTGGGCGTGGACCGCGAACACCGGCAGGATCAGGAACAGGCCGAGCATGCGCAGCGCGAAGATCGCGGCCAGCGAAAGGCCGGCGCGGCGTTCGGCCGGGCTCATCTTGTCGTTGTCAGAGGAAGCCATGAAACGTGCTGCGTGGGGAGGGGCAAGAGGCGTATATTAACAGGTTGCCCAAACCCCGAACGCCCCATGGACGCCATCCGAATCCGCGGTGCCCGCACCCACAACCTCAAGAACATCGCCCTCGACATCCCGCGCAACCAGCTCACGGTGATCACCGGCCTGTCCGGGTCGGGCAAGAGCTCCCTGGCCTTCGACACCCTCTACGCCGAGGGCCAGCGCCGCTATGTCGAGTCGCTTTCGGCCTACGCCCGGCAGTTCCTGCAGCTGATGGAAAAGCCCGACGTGGATCTGATCGAAGGCCTGTCGCCGGCGATCTCCATCGAGCAGAAGGCCACCAGCCACAACCCGCGCTCCACCGTCGGCACCGTCACCGAGATCCACGACTACCTGCGCCTGCTCTACGCCCGCGCCGGCACGCCCCACTGTCCGGACCACCCCGAGCACGCGCTGGAAGCCCAGAGCGTCTCCCAGATGGTCGACGCCGTGCTGGCGCTGCCCGAAGAAACCAAGCTGATGATCGTCGCGCCGGTCATCTCGGGCCGCAAAGGCGAGCAGGCCGACCTGTTCTCCGAGCTGCGCGCCCAGGGCTTCGTGCGGGTGCGCGTCGATGGCGTGGTGCACGAGATCGACGCCCTGCCGCCCCTCGACAAAAACCGCCGCCACAACGTGGAGGTGGTCGTCGACCGCCTCAAGGTGCGCCAGGACCTGCGCGGGCGCATCGCCGAATCCTTCGAGACCGCCCTCACCCACGCCGAGGGCCGCGCCATCGCCGTGGAGATGGACACCGGCACCGAGCACCTGTTCTCCGCCAAGTTCGCCTGCCCGGTGTGCAGCTTTGCGCTGGCCGAACTCGAACCGCGGCTGTTCTCCTTCAACAACCCGATGGGCGCCTGCCCCCGCTGCGACGGTCTCGGGCAGGTGGAGTTCTTCGATCCGGATCGCGTCGTGATCCACCCGGACCTGTCGCTGGCCTCCGGCGCCATCCGCGGCTGGGACCGCCGCAACCAGTTCTACTTCCAGCTCCTCGCCAGCCTCGCCGACCACTACAGCTTCGACATCGACACGCCCTTCGAAGCGCTGCCGGCGCAGATCCGCCACGTGGTGCTGCACGGCTCGGGCCGCGACAAGATCGCCTTCCGCTATCTCGCCGACGGCGGCAAGGCGGTGCTCAAGGAGCACGCCTTCGAGGGCATCATCCCCAACCTCGAACGCCGCTACCGCGAGACCGACTCCCTCGCCGTGCGCGAGGAGCTCGCCAAGTACCGGGCCAACTGCCCCTGCCCCAGCTGCCACGGCACCCGCCTGCGCACCGAGGCGCGCTTCGTGCTGATCGGCGAGCGCAACCTGTCGGAAGTCAGCCGCCTGCCGCTGGCCCACTGCAAGGCCTTCTTCGATGGCCTCAACATGACCGGCCAGCGCGCCCAGGTGGCCGAGAAGATCGTCAGCGAGATCTCCAGCCGGCTGCAGTTCCTCATCAACGTGGGGCTGGATTACCTGTCGCTCGACCGCTCCGCCGACACCCTTTCGGGCGGCGAAGCCCAGCGCATCCGCCTCGCCAGCCAGATCGGCTCCGGCCTCACCGGCGTGATGTACGTGCTCGACGAGCCCTCCATCGGCCTGCACCAGCGCGACAACGACCGCCTCCTCGAAACCCTGCGCCGCCTGCGCGACATGGGCAACACCGTGATCGTCGTCGAACACGACGAGGACGCCATCCGGATGGCCGACTACGTGGTGGACATGGGCCCCGGCGCCGGCGTGCATGGCGGCCAGGTGATCGCCGAGGGCAAGCCCGAAGACGTGGCCGCGCATCCGGATTCCCTCACCGGCGCATATCTCTCGGGCACCCGCTCCATCGCCGTGCCCGCCACCCGCCACCCGGCCGACCCGGAGCGCGTGCTGCGCATCGAGGGCGCCACCGGCAACAACCTGAAGGAAGTCAGCGTCGACATCCCGGTGGGGCTGTTCACCTGCGTCACCGGCGTCTCCGGCTCGGGCAAGAGCACGCTGATCAACGACACCCTCTACGCCCACGTGGCGCGCCACCTCAACGGCAGCAACGTCGAGGCCGCACCCTGCGCCGGCATCGAGGGGCTCGACCACTTCGACAAGATCATCAACGTCGATCAAAGCCCCATCGGCCGCACGCCCCGCTCCAACCCGGCCACCTACACCGGCCTGCTCACCCCGATCCGCGACCTGTTCTCCGGCGTGCCCGAAGCCAAGGCCCGCGGCTACGGCCCGGGGCGCTTCAGCTTCAACGTCAAGGGTGGCCGCTGCGAGGCCTGCCAGGGCGACGGCATGATCAAGGTGGAGATGCACTTCCTGCCCGACATGTACGTGCCCTGCGACATCTGCCACGGCAAGCGCTACAACCGCGAAACCCTGGAGATCCGCTACAAGGGCAAGACCATCTACGAGGTGCTCGAGATGACCGTCGAGCAGGCGCTGGACTTCTTCAGCGCCGTGCCCATCGTCGCCCGCAAGCTCGACACCCTGATGCAGGTCGGCCTCGGCTACATCCGCCTCGGCCAGAGCGCCACCACGCTCTCCGGCGGCGAGGCCCAGCGGGTCAAGCTGGCGCTCGAGCTCTCCAAGCGCGACACCGGCCGAACCCTCTACATCCTCGACGAGCCCACCACCGGCCTGCACTTCGCCGACATCGAGATGCTGCTCACCGTCCTCCACCGCCTGCGCGACCACGGCAACACCGTGGTGGTCATCGAGCACAACCTCGACGTCATCAAGACAGCCGACTGGCTCATCGACATGGGCCCGGAAGGCGGCAACGGCGGCGGCACGGTGGTCGGCACCGGCACGCCCGAAACCCTCGCCGCCAACCCCGCGAGCCACACCGGCCGCTACCTCGCCAAGCTCCTGGCGAAGCCCTGAAAGTCCGTCATGTCCGACATCTGGTCCGCCCTCCGCCCGCAGCTCGAAACCTTCACCGGCAGCCTGCCGCTCGCCGCCCTCGCCGAGGCCGACACCCACCGGGATGAACTCGCCCCGCAGCTGGTGGCCGAGCTCCAGCGCATCGCCGCCGACCCCACTGCCGCCGAAGCCGACGGCTACGTGCTGCATCTTTACGCGATGCTGCTCCTCGCCCGCTGGCGCGACAGCCGCGCCTACGCCCCGCTGACTGAACTCGGCCACCTGGACGAAGCCGCCATCGACGCCGTGTTCGGCCAGCTCGGCCACGCCAGCTACGGCCGGGCGCTCGCCTCCACCTGCGACGGCGACATCGCCCCGCTCACCGCCCTGGCCGACGACGCCGACGCCAGCGCCTGGGCCCGCTCGGCGGCGCTCGAGGCGCTCACCCTCGCCGCCGTCGAGCACCGCGCCCCCGCCGCGCCGGTGGCCGACTTCCTCGCCGATTTCGGCGCCCGCCAGGCCGAAGCCCTGCGCGGCAATCAGGACACCAGCGCCGACATCCAGCTGCTCGACCTGGTCGTCACCCACCTGGCCGACCTGGGCGCCACCGACTACCTGCCGGCCATCCACGAATGGTTCGCCGCCGGGCTGGTGGACGAAACCTTCGCCGACCCCGCCGACATCGAAGCCGACATCCACCGTCCCGCCGCCGAGCGCATCGCCGCCCTGCGCCGCGTCGGCCACGGGCTGATCGACGACGTGGCCCACGAGATCGCCGACTGGCCGGACATCTTCCACCTGCCGCCCGTCGCCCTGCGCCCCATTCCGCTGGGCGCCATCCGCGAACCGGTGCGCCGCGAGGAAGCCAAGGTCGGCCGCAACGACCCCTGCCCCTGCGGCAGCGGCCGCAAGTACAAGAAATGCCACGGCGCCACCTGATTCCCACCCCGGGCCGCTGTCATCGGGCCGACCACCCAGGTCGGCTATGATTGCGCCCTCGTCCGCCCCCGGAAGCTCGCCATGACCGACACTGCCCCCTCCGACACCCCCGCCGGCTTCGACCTCGACGACTTTGAAGTCCGCGTCCTCGCCGTGCTCATCGAAAAGGCCTTCGTCACCCCCGACACCTACCCCCTGTCGGTCAATGCGCTGGTCACCGGGTGCAACCAGCTCACCGGCCGCGAACCGGTGATGAGCCTCTCCGAATCCGCCGTGCTCGCCGCCCTCGACCGCCTCACCGAGCGCGGCCTCGTCAGCCAGCGCCACCAGGCCGGCGCCCGTGTTCCCAAGTGGGAACACCAGATCCGCCTGCGCCACTCGCTCACCCCGCCGATGCAGGCGGTGCTGGCCATCCTGATGCTGCGCGGCCCCCAGACCGTCGGCGAGATCCGCGCCCGCTGCGAGCGCATGCACGCCTTCGGCAGCCCGGCCGATGTCGAAGACGTGCTCGAACGCCTGGACGACAAGCAGCTCGCCATGCAGCTGCCCAAGGCCCCGGGCACCAAGGAAGCCCGCTACGCCCACCTGCTGTCGGGCGAAGCGGCGATCCCCCAGCACGCCTTCGACGCCGACACCGGCGGCGCGGCGCCCCGGGGCGGCCGGGTGGGCGAACTCGAAGAGGAAGTCCGCCGCCTGCGCCAGCAGCTCGAATGGCTCACCAACGAGTTCGAAGCCTTCCGCAAGCAGTTCCAGTGATTGCCGGCCCGGCGGCGGGAACCCCGCCGCCGCAGCGCGCTCTCACCGCCTGATCCAACCCGTAGCCGATCCAGCCCATGTTCGTCCATCCCCAGTTCGATCCCATCGCCATTGCCATCGGCCCCCTCGCGGTCCGCTGGTACGGCCTGATGTACCTGCTCGCCTTCATCCTCTTCGTGGTCCTCGGGCGCATCCACGCCCAGCGGCGGCCGGAGCTCGGCTGGACGCCCCAGCAGATCGACGACCTGCTGTTCTACGGCGTGCTGGGGGTGATCCTCGGCGGGCGGCTGGGCTACGTGCTGTTCTACAAGCCGGCCTACTACCTGGCCAACCCGGCCGAGATCATCGCCGTGTGGCAAGGCGGCATGGCCTTCCACGGGGGCTTCCTGGGTGTGCTGGTGGCCATGTGGCTGTTCGGGCGGCGCACCGGGCGCTCGTGGCTGGCCGTCACGGATTTCATCGCCCCGCTGGTGCCCCTGGGCCTGGCCGCCGGGCGGATGGGCAACTTCATCAACGGCGAGTTGGTCGGCCGCGTCACCGACGTGCCGTGGGCGATGATCTTCCCCCAGGTGGACGGCCTTCCCCGCCACCCGTCCCAGCTCTACCAGTTCGCCCTCGAAGGGCTCGCCCTGTTCGCCATCCTCTGGTGGTTCTCGGCCAAACCGCGGCCCCGCGGGCTGGTGTCGGCGGTCTTCCTGATCGGCTACGGCGCCTTCCGCTTCATCGCCGAATTCGGCCGCGAGCCGGACGACTTCCTCGGCCTGCTCACCTTCGGCATGTCCATGGGCCAGTGGCTGTCGCTGCCGATGATCCTCGCCGGCATCGGCATGGCGGTGTGGGCCAGCCGGCGCAAGGCCGACTGAGTTCACTCAGCCCGCCACCCAACGCAACCCCCACAGCACCGCCATTCCCGCCACGAAGGGCAGCCACGGGTTGCGTGAGGCGCGCGCCGCCAGCACCGCGGCAATCGCCGCGCCCAGCTTGGGGTTGAACACCTCCACCGCCCCCGCCACCAGCACCACGTCGGGCACCACGATGGCCGTCAGCGCCGCCGCCGGCGCATAGCGCAGGGCCCGCTGCACCACGTCGGGCAGGCTGGCCCGCTCGCCCAGCACGATGAAGCTGGCCCGGGGCAGCGTGGTCGCCAGCCCGATCAGCACGAAGATCAGCCACAGGCCCGCGTCGTCGCTCATCGCTGCGCCTCCCGCTCCTGCCAGTGCTCGGCCGCAAACCCCGCCGCGATCCCGCCGACGATCGCCACCATCACCCCCAGCTTCAGGGGCATGCCCCGCAGCACCACCGCCAGCACGCCGCCGGTGGCCGCCGAGACCAGCATCGGGCGCATCCGGGCCATCGGCACCAGAAGCACCAGCAATGCGATGCTGGCCATGAACTCCAGCGACCAGTTGCGCGGGATCGACCCCGCCGCCAGCACCCCCACCAGGGTGGACGTCTGCCACACCAGCGCGCACCACAGCGACGGCGCCAGATAGGCGCCCAGCCGCCACGCCGGATCGGGCTCCGTCCGCAGGCGCTCCAGCATGGTGGCGAACACCCCGTCGGTGAGCAGATAACCGCACAGCCAGCGCAGGCCCGGGCGACCGCCCGCCAGCGGCCTGGCCATCGCCGCGCTGAAGATCAGGAAACGCAGATTCACCACCAGCGCGGTGGCCACGATCAGCCACAGGGGCGCGCCCGCCACGATCAGCGGCAGGGTGCCCAGCTGCGCGGTGGCGCCAAAGACGATCAGGCTCATGCCCATCGCCTGCACGGTGGAAAACCCCGCGCCGACCATCGCCAGCCCGGTGACCAGCGCCCACGGGACCAACCCCACCGAAACCGGCAGACAGGCCCGGAAACCCACCCGCGCCCCGGCGCGAAAACTCGGAGACATGCCCTCTCCTGGTGCATGGAAAGCACCGAACTTAGCACGCTGGCCATCCGTTCGGCCTGCCTGTGACAAAGGAGGGACGCACGGCCCCAATCGCGCCTAGAATTCGGAAAAAGCGCACCGCAATAATAAAAACTCACCCCCGGAGAGCGATCCGTGAGAATCGAGAGCCTGCTGCGCCATTTTGCCCCGCTGGCCATGATGGCCTTGCTGGCCGTGGCGGGGGCAAGCAGCCCGCACGCCTTCGCCGGCGAACCGACCCGACCCGACTGTTCCCGCGCCTACACGCTGGCCCTGCACGAGCACGGCCTGCTGTATTCGCGCCAGACCGGCAAGGGCATCGACAAGGACATCGCGGACGAACTCGCCCGCCGCAGCGGCTGCCGGATCAACGTGGTGGTGATGCCCCGCGCCCGCATCTGGCAGCTCATCGAATCCGGCGGGCTGGATTTCAGCCTGTCGGGCATCACCAATCCCGCCCGCGACAGCTTTGCCGGCTTTGCCTGGTATTTCTCCAACAAGTATTACCTGCTGGTGCGTCGCGACGCCGGCGTCCAGCGGGTCACCGACTTTCCCCGCAACCCCCAGCTGCGCCTGGGCGCGATCCGCAGCTTCCGCTACAACCCCGGCGCCAACCGGCTGGTGGACGCGCTCGACGCCAGCCTGCGGGTGAGCTACGCCACCGGGCTCGCCCCGCTCTACGAGAACCTGCTGGCCGGCCAGATCCACGGCATGATCATCGAACCCTTCGACTACCCCGCCGTAGAGAGCGCCAGCCTGCGCGAGCAGACCACCATCCTCGAGTTCGACGACCCGCCGGTGCCCCACGGCCTGATCATGTCGCGCCTGGCCGTGCCGGCTGCCGATCAGGCCCGCTGGCGCGCGCTGATCGACCAGATGCGCGAGGACGGCACC
Source organism: Zoogloea oryzae (assembly GCF_030161255.1). NCBI lineage: Bacteria > Pseudomonadati > Pseudomonadota > Betaproteobacteria > Rhodocyclales > Zoogloeaceae > Zoogloea > Zoogloea oryzae. Next base: position 4,951 of record NZ_BSPX01000018.1, on the reverse strand, counting down.
GTCGAGCGGATCTTCGCCCAGTACTTCAAACCCGAGCTCGCCCGGGAGATGACACGATTTTGAAGACCCTCGGCCAACTCCGCGATCTGCTGCTGCCCATCGCCGTCGGGTTGTTCACCCTGACGGTGGTCGGCTGGCTGTGGTGGCACGAGCGGCAGAGCCTCGACGCCAACCTGCGTGCCGACTTCGACTTCAGCGTGCGCCTCGCCAGCACCCGCATCGAGCAGCGCGTCGCCAACTACGAGCAGATGCTGCGCGCCGCCCGCGGGCTGTTCGACGCTTCCGACCACGTGAGCCGCGACAACTTCAGCGCCTTCGTGGATTCCCTCACCCAGGGCGCCGAGTTCTCGGGCCTGCAGGCCTTCATGTACACCCGCTGGCAGGGCGAGGGGAAGGCCGCACCGATCCTCTACGTGGCCCCCGACAGCGCCGACAACCTCCCGGCCCTCGGCTACAACCTCCTCGACAACCCGGCCCGCCGGTCCGCCATGCTGCTGGCCCGGGATTCCGGCGAGATCGCCATCACCCCCCGGGTCAAGCTGCTCACCGACCAGCCCGACGGCCCCGCCGCCGTGGTCATCTACCTGGCCGTGTACGACCGCAACCTGCCCGTGGATAGCCCCGCCGCCCGCCAGGCCGCGCTGCGCGGCTGGGTGCACACCGCCTTCCGAATCCGCGACCTGATGGCCAGCCTCTACGGCGAAGGCATCCCCGGGGTGGCGATCCGCATCCACGACGGCGCCGTTGCCACCCCCGACAACCTCCTCTTCGAATCCCACCCCGGCGCCGACCAGCTACCGCCGCCGCGCTTCAGCACCACCGAATACATCAGCTTCCCCCAGCACAGCTGGACGCTGCAGATCCGCACCACGCCCACCTTCGAGGAGCGCCACAGCCGCCGCTCCGAGCACATCATCGCGGTGGCCGGGGGGTGTGGCAGCGTGCTGCTCGGGCTGTTCACCTGGCTGCTGGTCACCGGGCGGGCCCGCGCCCACGCCCGCGCCCAGGCCATGACCCGCGAACTGCGCGAGAGCGAGGAGCGGATGCGCCACATGGCCCAGCACGACCCGCTCACCCAGCTGCCCAACCGCGCCCTGTTCTCCGACCGCCTGCGCGCCGCCCTCGCCCGCGCCCGGCGCGACCGGGGCAGCGCCGGGCTGATGTTCGTCGATCTCGACCACTTCAAGGGCGTCAATGACGCCTGCGGCCACGCCGTGGGCGACAAGCTGCTGGTGGCCGCCTCGGCCCGGATGCGCGACTGTCTGCGCGAATCCGACACCCTGGCGCGCATCGGCGGCGACGAGTTCGTGGTGCTGCTGCCGCGCATCGACGACCGCACAGACGCCGAGCTGGTGGCAGGCCGCATCCGCGCAGCCCTCGCCCAGCCCTTCGCCATCGACGGCCGCGAGCTCTCCATCTCCGCCTCCATCGGCATCGGCATCTTCCCCGAGCACGGCGCCGACGACGTGAGCCTCATGAAGAGCGCCGACGACGCGATGTACAGGGCCAAGGACATTGGCCGCGACCAGCTCGTCTTCGCCGACTGAGCCACCCCCATGCCCGCCAGCGCCTTCCAGATCCCGGTCTACTTCGACTACCTCGCCACCTTTGCGTGGGCACTGTCGGGCGCCGTGGTGGCCCTGCGCAAGCGCCAGGACATCGTCGGGGTGTTCGTGCTGGCGCTGCTCACCTCCATGGGCGGCAGCATCCTGCGCGACGGCGTCTTCCTGCAGCGCACGCCCCCCGTGCTCACCGATCCGGTCTACCTGCCGCTGATCCTCACCGCCACCCTGCTGGTGGCGCTGCTGCGCCGGCGCATCGCCCACCTGCCGGTGGTGAACCGCCTGGTGGGCACCATCGACGCCTTCGGCACGCCGGCCTTTGCGGTGGTCGGCATGCAGCTCGCCCTCGGCGCCGCCATCCCGCTGCCCGGCGTGGTGCTGGTGGGTGCGGTGAGTGGCGTGGGCGGCGGCGTGCTGCGCGACATGATCGTGCGCGAAGTGCCCTTCATCCTGCAGCCGGGCCAGTTCTCGGCGCTGATCGTGCTGCTCGCCTGCGCCGTCTTCCTGGGGCTCACCCTCGCCGCCGGGCTGGCCGCCGAGGTCGCCGCCTGGACGACCATCGGCGTCGCCTTCGTCGCCCGCATGCTCACCATCCGCTTCGACTGGCGCACCCGCCCGCTGCTGGACGCCGACTGAACCTCGGCCCGGCCCCGCCGGTCGGAGTGGACACGGCCCCCCATCCGGCGGGCTGCCAACCTGGGAGCCATCATGTCCGGAAAGCCCTCCGTCACCGCCGTCCTCCACGACACGCCCTACCTTGTCAGCTTCACCGACGACCTCGGCCACACCTGGCAGGCCGACGAGCCCAGCGACGTGGGCGGCGGCAACACCGCCCCGCCCCCCGACCGCCTGATCCTCGCCGGGCTGGGCGCATGCACTGCGATCACCGTGCGCATGGTGGCCACCCGCAAACAGATTCCCCTCACCGGCGTACGCGTCGAGCTGGCCCTCAACCCCGACGGCAAGCCCGAAACCGGTAACGACATCGCCCGGCAGATCTTCCTTGAAGGCGAGCTCACCGACGAGCAGCGCGCCCAGCTGCTGAAGATCGCCAACGCCTGCCCGATGCACAAGCTGCTGACCGGCGAAGTGCGCGTCCAGACCACCCTTGCCTGAACCCGGAGCGCCGTCATGAGCCCCATCGAACTGATCCTCCCCCGCGCCGCCGACCTGGGCGAAGGCATGATCGTCCGCCGCGCCCTGCCCACCCGCCAGCGCCGCATGGTAGGCGCCTGGTGTTTTCTCGACCACGCCGGCCCGGTGGATTTTGCCCCCGGCGGCGGCATGCACGTGGGCGCCCATCCCCACACCTGCCTGCAGACCTTCACCTGGCTCATCGACGGGGAGGTGCTGCACCGGGACAGCCTGGGCCACGAGCAGTGGATCCGCCCCGGCCAGGTCAACCTGATGACCGCCGGCCACGGCATCGTGCACACCGAAGACAGCGCCTCCGACGCCCGCCGGCTCCACGCCGCCCAGCTGTGGATCGCCCTGCCGCCCGAGCTGGCCGACTGCCCGCCGGCCTTCGAGCACTACCCAAACCTGCCCCGCTGGAACGACGCCGGCTGCACCCTCACCCTGCTGGCCGGGCGCTTTGGCGGGCGCGAATCCCCCGCGCGCATCCACACCCCGCTGGTGGGCATGGACCTCCTCGCCAGCCAGGATGCGCAGCTTGCCCTGCCCCTCGACCCGAGCTTTGAATACGGCCTGCTGCCGCTGGAAGGCAGCATGGACATCGCCGGCCAGCACTTCGCCACCGACGAGTTCGCCTACCTCCCGCCGGGGCGCGAGCGGATCACCCTCGATCTCACCGCCGGCAGCCGCATCCTGCTGGTGGGCGGCGAACCCTTCGGCGAGCCGGTGACCATGTGGTGGAATTTCGTCGGCCACGACAAGGCCGCCATCGCCCAGGCCCAGCGCGATTGGGAAAGTGGAGACGCCCGCTTCGGGCCGGTGAAGGAGGGCGAAGACCGACGCCTCGTCGCGCCGCCCCTGCCCTGGACGGTTTAGCGTTCGGGCTGATCCAGCCCGCCGGCGGCCAGCCAGGCTTCATAGCCCCCGGCCAGCGCCCGCACCGACAGATAACCGTCACCCAGCAGGCGCCGCGCCGCCTGGATCGCCCCGGCGTCCTCGGGGCAGGCGCACAGGGTGACGATGGGCGCGTCCTTCGGCCAGTCACCCAGGGCATCCGCCAGCCTGTCGTGCTCGGCCACCCGCGCGACGGGGATGGGGCCCAGCTCGGCCACCATCGAGGCACCGCGCAGATCGAGGATCAGCGGACTCACCCCGGCGTCGATCTGGGCCAGCAGGTCCGCCGGCGTCACCATCGGCACCTGCAGGCGGCGGAAGCGGTATTTCTGCCACAGCTTCCAGCCCAGCCACACCGCCGCCAGCCCCAGCGCCACCCCCACCGCGCGGCCCGCATTGGCCTCCAGCCCGTCGATCAGGGCCTGCACCGTTTCCTTCATCAGCCAGCCGGCACCCAGCGCGAGCCCAGCCCACAGCCCCGCGCCCACCGCCGCCGCCAGCAGGAAGCCCGTGCGCGCCATGCGCAGCGCCCCGGCAATCGGCGGCGCGACGGTCGAAAAACCCGGCACGAACTTCGCCACCACCAGCGACGACAGGCCCCAGCGCACGAAGCGCGCCTCCGTCTGGCTCACGCACGAGGCCGGATTGATCGACAACCGGCACAGCCCGGCCAGCACCCGGTAGCCAAAGCGCCGCCCCGCCGCATACCAGATCGCATCGGCGATCACCGACGCCACGATCGCCGCCGCCAGCACCCTGCCCAGCGCCCACGGGCTGGCCGCCAGGCTGCCGGCCACCAGCAGCGTCGGCACCGCCGGCACCGGCAGGCCGATCTGCTGGAGCAGCACGTTCATGAAGACGAGGGCGACCGCATCGTGTTCGAGGGTCTGGCGAAGCTGGGCGATGTCCATGGCCCAAGCATCGCACGCCACGGCTACCCGCCGCAGCTACGGAAAACCCGCGCCCCGGGGCTGGCTGGGGTGAAGGCGGAACCCGCTCACGGGTGGGGGGAAGCAGTTCGCGGCCGGGCGGAGCAGGTTCACGCCAGACTTGAACCTGTGGAACGTAAACCTGAACAGGTTCAACCCGCACTTGAACCCGTTCAAGTCGAAGATGAAGCAGTTCAACCCAAGGCAGAACGCGTCTCCCCCGGACTTGAACGGGTTCAACTTTTAGCGGGGCCGGTTCAGGTCAAAGATGAAGCAGTTCCACGCCGACTTGAACCGGATCAACCCGAAGGTGAACGTGTTCATCTCCAACCTGAGAGCCTGTCCGAATTTTTGTGTTTGAGGCATAACGTAGTCCCGGAAAGGAATGGTTATGCCAAGGAAGAAACAGAAACAGCCGCTGCCTGCGGTTGC